>NZ_VFUX01000049.1:0-38711 GCF_006441275.1 Mesorhizobium sp. B2-4-17
TATCCGACTTCGAAATCGTTGCGTCTATGGCCTTTCCGAAGGTCAGATTCGGGCCGAAGCGTCAGCAGCAATTCAGTGCCGGTTGCGCTGTCATGAGCCCTGACTAGAAGCAGGTGGCGTCCGGCGGGGAGATCAATGGGAGCGCCATTCTCGATCACCGCGACGACGATCCAGCTGTGCCCGCGCCGCGATGCTATGATGTCGCCTGCTCGCATGTCGTGGGTCACTTGGGGTTCACCGAAAGGTTGAGTTCGTGGGTTGGCCGTTCACGGTACGACGCGTCAGTGATTGAGGGGCCGACAGCCCGGCCGGATGCCCTTGTCATGAGTGTCTGCAGTTCCAGCGCTTGAGCTTCCGACATGCTCTGCAATCCGATCTCGCCTGCCTGATGGCTCAAGATACGGAACCGCTGTTGCTCAGAATCGGTGAGCTTGGTCAGGTCCAGGTGTGGCGTCGTATCGGGAGGAGGGGTGACGCGATTGAGGCCCAGCGTCTCAAGCACGCGACGCAAGCTGTTGCTCACAGTTTGATAGCCCAGCAGGTCACCCACGTTTATGGTGGGTTCAGTTGCGAACTGAAGTTCCCACTTTTCCAGAATGATGGTCAGATTGGCAGCGTTGCGGATCAGGACGAATTGCGACTGGGTGACGTGGCGCGGCCCGCCCAGATCGGCAATGTGATTGCTGCATAGGTCATGCAGGCGGCGCGCCCACTTGCTGCGCCCGTCGAGACCGGGCAGCAGCTCCTTGCCGTTGGTGGTCCGGCTTCGGGCCCTGTACTTTCGCTGGATCGGATAGGGCACGTCATTCATGGATCTGCTGTGTATCCGCTAAGTGTTTTCGTGCCGTTGTTGGCAGTGTATTGCTTAGGGCGGCACCCAACATGAGCGCAACATGAACATTTATGTGGTTGTTATTGCTGCATTCTTTGGCCGAGCCACAGATATAAAAACTGTGGGTCGTCCGCTACTTTCTAGCCGAGCAGGTATCGAGGGGCGCACGCAATAAAACGGCGGCCTAGGCTCGGAATTCTTCATCGTCTGGCTTTTCCAGAGGAGGCAAGGCGAGTGAGGTCGGCACGCCGCGAGGGTTCAGCCGACCTTGCCGACCCTGCAGCTATGTTAAGCGCGCAGCTTGCGACTTCCAGTAGGCGTAACACCCCAAAAAGGTCGGTAAGGTCGGTAAGGTCGGTAGCAGCTTCTTGAACCCTCTGGATTTGCTGGGACTTTTCACTACCGACCTTCGCCGTTTTCGCATTTGGAACAAAACAAGGTCGGTAGCCTTTCGCTAAAATGGAATGTCCTCGTCATCAATGCCGTAGACTTCGGGCCAGTCGTTCGTCTGCTTGGACTCCCTATCAAACCAAGCTCGGCATTCCTCAAGGCGGGGCAATTCCCACCCTGGAGCCGTCGTTGGTGTCGGTCGTCTCTTTCCGTCGCTATCAGTGTCCCACTTTGTCGTCCCGACACGCTTATCCTTCGGCCATCCCTCGGGAAGGATGTTGTTGAGGTACATGCCAAGCTCGGTCTGCGTTCCTCGATGTGCCCTAGCTCCAGCATTGCCCGAGTGTTCGAGGTAGGCCTGATACACCTTCTCCTTCACCACCTCGCGTTTCCAGCCGCTGGCGCCTTCGTCATCGGTGTCGTCTCCACGCTTAAGCGTGATCTCGCCGTTCCAGAGACATTCAAACCACCACGCCGTTTTCTTATCCATTGAATGGATCTTCTGTCTAAACAGGGCAGGGGTCATCGGCGCTTGCCGGGGATTGAAGTTGGTCAAATCCAGATGCAGCAGATCAAACAGCATCGCTGATCTTCCGCCATCGTCTAGCTGTTTGGCTATGGCGCCGAAATATTCGTGATCTTGTTGCTTCGCCTTGGACACATCGAGGACGAAGAAGCGCCGTTCATCCAGCCCGCTGGGGACAGCCCATCTCTCGTTGGATGCGACCCAGACATGGCAATAGTTTCTCGACATGACCACGTCGATCCGCTTCTTCTCGACCGGGATAAATTCGTCAGTGATGAGGCGCTTTAGCGTACCCTCGCCCTTCTTATCGCCGGCCCAGAAAGCTTCATCCAAGAACAGTATCACCGTGTCCTTAAGGTGAGCGTTGAACTTGCCGCTGACATGCTCGGGGTTTGAAACGGAGACGTAGTGCTCGCGCATGAGACTTCCGTGCGCATTGACGACCATGCCCTTGCCCGTACCCCGCCCTCCCATCAGCACCACCGCAACTTCCGGGACTTGCTGCGGGCGCTGCACTGCAAAGGCCATCCAGCCAAGCAGATAGTCGAAAAAGATGTGGCTTGAGCTGCACAGATTTTCGAGGATATGGCGCTTCAGAAGCGACCAATCGCCCTGTATCGGCTCGACGGAAAAGCCCTGCCACGTATTGAACCAACCTGGCGTGTCGTCGCCGGGGGCGAACGTCGTACCATTGAACTGGCGGCGCTGCGGATGAGCGAGCCACGCCGCGCCCCTGGCGGCATACTTTGCTTCGCCATCTTTCTGGCCAATCTGGACATATGCGTTGCAATAGAGGTTCTTGAAATCGGTGAAGCTGCTGTAGGTGAGGACCCGTCGCTTCATAGCCGGGTCCCAATCGCGTGTGTTCAGGACGAATGCCTTGCCCGCCTCCGCCACGACCGCGTGTCGGTCATTCATCTCCTCGACCCATTCAGGGATAGGATGCCCCTGCTCAAATTTTAGAACCTGTTTGGTGATTCGTTCCATGTCGTCTCTTGGCAGAGGCGGGTCGCATCTCTCGGCATTGGCCATCCGTAACTCTAGGGTGACTTTTTCATCGTCCGCGCCCTTAGCGCGAAGCGAGCAGCCGTACTTAAAGATGGTGTTGTCGCGCCCGCCGTAGATCGTCCCACCCTCTGGAATCACCTCTGGAAGGACGAACTTCTCGCCACGTTTAAGAGGTACAAGTTCGACCGGCACATGTGGGGCGACTAGGCTCTCCACCGCCGTCGTTATTGCGTCCGACTTGTCCAGAAACTCGACTAGGGGCAACGCTTCGCCGTCGTCTGCCACAGCATAGCGGTTGGTCTTTTCCGCGAAGAAGTAGGGGAGATTGAGCCAGTTCCCGACCTCACCTTCCTTGCGCTCAATCTGCTTGGGAAAGACTTCGGTGCCAGCGTGTCCAAGCGCTGCCGCGCATGTGACGAGGTAGCTACGCACGGCAGCGGCATCCGAAGGCCCATCCAGAAAGAGGTAGCAGTGTGCGCCGCCTGACTTTGAACGACAGACCATCAGCGGTAGGCCTAGCTCATCAATCCTTTTGATCAGCGCTTTGTGGTTGATTCCGATGTCATCAATGTCGATGCAAGCCCAACTCACCTTGTTGCCGGCATCGAGAGGCAGGATGCCAAGCGCGCTTTTGCCGTCGAGGTGGTCATCGAATAGCGCCTGCGTGACCGGCTCCACTATCGTAGTCGCCTTACCGTCGTTCTTGCCCTTTTCGTTTACTCGCTGGATCACATAGCGGCCGTAGGCGGCGTCGTAGCCGCGAAACCGCGCGGCAAAGCGCTCAGATGGTGATGGTTGGTGTGTCATTGCCCTACCCAATTAAAATCAGTTGCAATTCAGGGTTGTGGTAGGGTAGTGTTTTGCGAGCATTGCCCAAGCTCGGGATGTGCTTTTCGAGTGTGCCAACTCTCCATTGCGCCGGCCCTGTTCACTCAGGGCCGGCGTTTTCTTGTTCAACGCAATTGCGCATGAGATTGCCGATGTAGCGTTCGAAGTTGATCGACGCCCGCCTTGGCGGGAAGCGGTGAACAGTTTCGAACACCCTTTTCCTGAATTCGTTCTGGGTCATCAATTGGTGCGTCGTTAGCACGCATCGCCTGCCGTTAAAGACGAAGGACCAGAGGACCTTCTTGCCGCCGGTGTGCTTGACCAGTTGGTCGATGAAGAACTCGTCCGCGTCCATCACGCCGCCTCCGTCATGCCGAAGGCTTCAAGCAACTTACTCCGCGCGATCACCCAGCGCCCGCAAACCTGCTTTGCGCCAGGGATATGGTCATTCTGAAGCATATGCAGCGTGATGCCCGGCTTCCTGCCGATCGCACGCGCAATATTCTCGGCGCCCCAGATGAGGCCCAGTTCATTCTCGGTAGTGTCGTCCATCGGACAGCTCTCCAGCTTGCGCCGACGAGCATCATGATTCCGATGGAGGAGTGAGACAGGCGGCGCGGTTGTACGCGTCAGGCGCTTTCGGCGCGGGCCTAAACTTTCAAAGTTGGGCCGATATGATTTTCGGTCCCCGTGCGGGACCCCTGTCTAAGAGCGACATTATGCACGCCCGCAAGCGTTCCACAATACCCCGCAAGCTAGCACAACGCAGGCGCCGGCCTGCTGCGTTCATGTTGCGGGCACGCGCTTGCGCTGGGTTCCGACCCCTTGTGTTTGCTCGTTCTGTGTTGCGGAGCGACGCAACACAAAATCATCGGATTTTTGGAAGGGCCGGCCACCCGCAAAGCGTTGCGCTGTATGGGTTTGCGAGTGGTGATCCCGGCAAGAATCGAACTTGCGACCTACAGATTAGGAATCTGCCGCTCTATCCTACTGAGCTACGGGACCACGCGGCCCGACACATAGCCGCTTCGGACCGTTTCGCCAAGAGGCCGGCCGAAGGCAATTCGGCCGGCATCTTGTGGACAGCCGTCAGGCGGCCAGCGCCGTTTCCGCCAGCTTCACCCAGTAGCTCATGCCGTGCGGGATGGCTTCGTCGTTGAAGTCGTAGGCCGGGTTGTGGAGACCGGCCGTGTCGCCATTGCCGATGAAGATGAAGGCGCCGGGCCGGGCTTCCAGCATGTAGGAGAAATCCTCGCCGCCCATCACCGGTTGGATGCCCCGGTGGACATGGGCGTCGCCTGCCACGTCGGCCGCCACGTCGCTGGCGAAGACGGTCTCTTCCGCGTGGTTGAACGTCACCGGATAGTTGGCATCGTAGTCGACTTCGATCCTGGCGCCGAAGGCGGTCGCCAGTCCCTCGCAGATGGCACGGATGCGCTCTTCCGACTTCCTGGCGACCTCCTTGCGCAAGGTGCGCACGGTGCCGGCGATCTCGGCCGATTCGGGAATGATGTTGTAGGCGTCGCCGGCATGGAACTTGGTCACCGAGACAACCACGGCTTCGACTGGATCGGTGCTGCGCGAGGCGATCGTCTGCAGCGCGCCGACCAACTGGCTGGCGATGACGATCGGATCGATCGTGCCATGCGGCATCGCGGCATGACCGCCCCGGCCCTTCACGGTGATCGTGAATTCGGCCGTCGCCGCCATGATCGGGCCTGGGCGGATGGCAAACTGTCCGACAGGCAGGCCCGGCATGTTGTGCATGCCGAACACCCTGGAGATGTCGAAGCGCTCCATCATGCCGTCCTTGACCATCTCGTGGCCGCCGCCGCCGCCTTCCTCCGCCGGCTGGAAGATCACCGCCACCGAGCCGGCGAAATTGCGTGTCTCGGCAAGGTATTTCGCGGCACCGAGCAGCATCGCGGTATGGCCGTCATGGCCGCAGGCATGCATCTTGCCGGGAACGGTCGAAGCGTAGGGTTTGCCCGGTATCTCGTTGAGCGGCAGCGCATCCATGTCGGCGCGCAGGCCGATAGTGGTGCCTTCACCCTGACGGCCGCGGATGATGCCGACGACGCCGGTCTTGCCAAGGCCGGTCACCACGTCGTCGCAGCCGAACTCCTTCAGCTTTTCGGCGACGAAGGCCGCCGTCTTGAAGACATCGAAGTTTAGCTCCGGCGTCTGGTGCAGATGTCGGCGCCAGCCGGCAACTTCGTCCTGCATTTCGGCGGCGCGGTTCAGGATTGGCATGATGGTTCCATTTCGTTGTTGGAGCAGCCGGTTTCAGCCTGGTATTTTGCAATTGTGCCCGGTGTTCTGCAATTGTGATTGTCAGGCACTTTGCCATGTTGGCGTCACATAGGGTAAATAGCACCGCGACGATGCGGTCCGTTTTTGAGGGGCGGACCCATTATGCTGGCGGTCACGTAACGAAATCTTACGGAGCCAGGGGCAATCAGGGCAAGAGGCGATTTCGGATTAGATCATGCGGCACAGGCATTTCCTCAGACTATTCTCGGCCGGCGCAATCGTGCTGTCGGTCCTGGCCGGGCCGGCGCTGGCCAATCCGGTGGTTGTCTTCGACCTGAAAAGCGGCCAGATCCTGCAGCAGCAGGATGCGTTCAAGCGCTGGTATCCGGCCTCGCTCAGCAAGCTGATGACCGCTTACGTGACCTTCCGGGCGATCGCGGCCGGTGAAGTCCAGCTTGATTCGCCGATCAAGGTGACGAAACATTCCGCCGCCGAGCCGCCGAGCAAGATGGGCTTCAAGCCGGGTTCGGTGATGCGGCTCGACAATGCGCTGAAGATGATGCTGGTCAAGTCGGCCAACGACATCGCCATGGCTGTCGGCGAGAATGTCGGCGGCTCGCAAGCCGCCTTCGCCGAACGCATGAACGCCGAAGCGGCCCGGCTCGGTATGAACGGCACCCATTTCGTCAATCCGAACGGCCTCTACTCGCCCGACCAGTACACGACGGCGCGCGACCTTTCGATCCTGGTGATGGCGATCCGCCGCGAGTTTCCGCAATATGCGCCGTGGTTCTCTATCGAGGGGCTTGCGGTCGGCAAGAAGGCGATCCCGAACTACAATCTCCTGATCGGCCGCTATCCCGGCGCCGATGGCATGAAGACAGGCTTTGTCTGCTCTTCCGGATTCAACATGATCGGCTCGGCGACCCGCAACGGCCGCACGCTGGTGGCGGTGGTGCTCGGCGAGAAATCGGCGGTCAGCCGTGCCCAAGCCGCGGCCAGGCTGCTCGACCAGGGTTTTGACACGCCGGACGCCGGCTCTACGACAATCACGACGCTGGCGCCTTACGGCGACACCGTCTCTCCCAACGACATGCATGACGAGATCTGCAAGAAGAGGAAGCGGGAGGAGCAGTCCGAGGCGCCGCCAGCGGCCGCCAAGGACGGGTCGAAATCGCCTTATCGGGAGAAGCTCGATCATGTGCCGACGCTGGTTGCCGTCGGCCTCGGCGGCGCCACCGGTCCGGCACCGAAGGCGATGCTCGACGACGGCGAGCAGCAGTATGCCGACGTGCCGATCCCAAGCTGGCGGCCTGACATGCCGGTGCCGGCCGGCGCCGGTCCGACCATGGCGGGTTCGGCTGCCCAGGGCGACCAGCCGGTCAAAGCCGCGAATTAGCCAATGAGCGGCTTCCCCGTTCCCGTCTCGGTGCTGACCGGCTTTCTCGGCGCCGGCAAGACGACGCTGCTCAACCGGCTCCTGAAGGATCCGGCGCTGGCCGACACGGCGGTCATCATCAATGAATATGGCGAGGTGGCGATCGACCATCTGCTGGTCGAGCAGGCGTCCGACGGCATCATCCAGCTTTCGGACGGCTGCCTGTGCTGCACGGTGCGTGGCGAACTGGTCGACACGCTGGCCGACCTCGTCGACCGGCTGCAGACCGGCCGCATCGGCCGGCTCGCGCGCGTCATCGTCGAGACCACGGGGCTTGCCGATCCGGCGCCGGTGCTGCAGTCGATCATGGCGCATCCGGCGCTGGTCCAGGCCTTCCGGCTCGACGGCGTCATCACTTTGGTCGATGCCGTCAATGGCAATGCCACGCTCGACGCCCATGTCGAGGCGGTCAAGCAGGTCGCGGTCGCCGACCGCATCATCTTGAGCAAGGCCGACCTGGTGACCGATCCCGGCGACCTCGACACGTTGCGGGCGCGCCTGCGGCAGATCAACCCGGGTGCCGAACTGCTTGATGCCGCCGATACCGGGACAGGCGTGGCGGCGCTGTTTGACTGCGGCCTCTACAATCCCGCCACCAAATCCGCCGACGTGCGGCGCTGGCTTGGCGAGGAGGCGGCGCACGATCACGACCATCACCACCATGGCGACCATGATCACGATCATGGTCATGATCACCATCATGGCCACCGGCACGATCAGCGCGTGCGCTCCTATTCGCTGGTGCATGACGGTCCGGTGCCATTCTCGGCGATCGAGATGTTCCTCGACCTTTTGCGCTCCACGCATGGCGAGCGCCTGCTGCGCATGAAGGGCGTCATCGAACTCGAGGAGGATCCGTCGCGGCCGCTGGTCGTGCATGGCGTGCAGAAAATCCTGCATCCGCCGGCGCGGCTGCCTTCCTGGCCGGACGGCCAGCGTGGCACGCGGCTGGTGCTGATCACGCTCGACATGCCGGAAGACTATGTGCGCCGGCTGTTCGCCGCCTTCACCAACCAGCCATCGATCGACACGCCCGACCGCGCGGCGTTGGAAAACAATCCGCTGGCGATCGCCGGGCGGTAACGCTTTCGGGTCCAATCAATTCTCGTAACGTCGCGCCGCGCCTCATCCGGCTGCCGCCACCTTCTCGGCGTATAGTGACGGGGAGAAGGGAGATGGCCGCAACGCCGGTGCTTCTACAACGCTGGCGGTTGGCGAAGCGGTCGGCGGCAGCGTCTTTTCCCCGTTACTCTACGGGAGAAATGCCCGGCGGGGTAATGAGGGGCAGCGCCAACCCAGCAGAAAGCGCTCTCAGATCGTCTCGCCGCGCTCGACCAGAAAGCGGTGGCCTCCGGAAATGGCTGAAGTCTCGATCAGTTGATGGCCGCTATCGGCGCAGAATGCCGGGATGTCGATGACAGCCAGCGGATCGGTGGTCTCAAGCCAGAGCCGGCCGCCCGGCTGCATCCCAGCCAGACGCTTTTTCGCTTTCAACACGGGCAGGGGGCAGTTCAGTCCCTTGAGGTCGTAGATGGCTGTCACTTCGGCCAAGGTGACAACCTCAGCCGCCGAACATGCCGAGCAGCTTGTTCTTCAGCTTGGTAACCCGGCTCTCCTCGGCGCTCGCCGCCTGCGTTTCGGCCGGTGGCGCCTCGGTGGGGGCCGCGATGGTCGCTGTGGCGACAGGGGCTTGCTTGGCTTGCTTGGCTGCTTCCTTTGCCGCCACGGCTTGCGCCTTGGCAGCTTCCTTTTCGGCCAGAGCCTGCGCCTTGGCGGCTTCCTTGGCTTGCTTGGCGGCCTCTATGGCCGCCAGCCTCTGTTCCTCGGCCTTCTGCTTGGCGGCTTTCTCGGCCTCAAGTGCCGCCATCTTGCGGCCAGCGGGCGAATCGATGCGGCCCATGCGCATCGTCTCGGTGACCGAGCCGTCGGCATTGAGTGACGGCGGGTCGATCGGCACACGCTCGCCGCGCGCCCGGCGCTTCGACCAGTCGGAGACGATGCTGGCTTCCTTGATGCCGGCGATGGTCGGCTTGGGGGCGGGCGTACTGGATTTCAGCGCGCCGCTGAATGCCGCGTCATAGCTTTTCTCATAATCGGCGTAGGCCGTCTTGAGAGAATCCGGCTGCGACATTGCCGGGCAGGGGCCGGTTGGATTGAAGGTCGTGCCTTCGGGGGCGACCTGGTTGAAGACATAGCGTTTCTCGCAGACATCAACCTTCGGCGGCACCTTGGTGATCTCGAAATTGTCGTAGCCGACCTTCAGCATCTTCCAGAATTCATAGTTCGGGTCGTTGCGGTAGCGCGCCATGTTGGCGGCGGTCATGCGGAACGGGAAGGCCTGAACCTGGAATTCGGTCTGGCCACCCTGGAAGGCGTCGCGGCCGAAGGCATAAATCTGCTCGATCTGCGCGTCCGTCATCGAATAGCAGCCCGACGACGAACAGGCGCCGTGCACCATCAGATTCTGGCCAGTGCGGCCGTTGGCGCGGTCATAGGCGTTGGGAAAGCCGATGTTGAAGGACAGATGGTAGTTCGAGCGCGGATTCATCTGCGCCGGACGGACCGTGTAGAAGCCTTCCGGCGCCTGGCGGTCGCCTTCGGTGTATTTCGGTCCGAGCTTGCCCGACCATTTGCAGATGTCGTAGCTCGCCACCATGTCGTAGCGGCCGTTGGTCTTGGCCTTCCAGATCTCCAGCTTGCCCTCTTCCTTGAAGATACGCGCCATCACCGAAGAGGTGCGCACCATGCCCTTGGCCCTCATGTCGGCCAGGATCTTGTCGGGCAGCGGCTTGTTGGCCTCAGGCGCAAAATCCTTCATCGACGAATCATTGCAGCCGGCGATGGCTATCGAGGCGGCGACGACTCCGGTGCGGGCGAGCTTGGCAAACATGGATAGGGCTATGTCTTTTTTCCTCGGGCCAATGGCTTCGCAACAGCCAAGCCCGCATGCTGAACACCGACGGACCGTAAGCCCGTTAACGTTGAAAATTCCTTACCGCAAGCTTCGACCAACCCCTCACGGCAATTTCATTGAACCGAATCCGGCGGCATTTTTGTGGCGAAAGCGCTCATTGCCGCCACATTGCGGTGGGCAGGCAGCTTCCGATGGCCTCTTTGCGCCGTCAGGCGGTCAGAGGCTGCGGCCCATCGCCAGGTATTTCTCGCGGCGCTGTTCGCGGAAATCGGTGTTGGCGCCGGCGAATTCCTTCATCGTCTTGGCGATGAGGTCGCCAGTCGCGGCAATCACCTTCTCGGGCGCACGCTGGGCGCCGCCCATCGGCTCGGGGATGATGGCGTCGATGATCTTCAGTTCCAAAAGATCCTGCGCGGTGATCTTCATGTTGGTCGCCGCGTCCTTGGAGCGCGTGGTGTCGCGCCACAGGATCGAAGCCGCACCCTCCGGCGAAATCACCGAATAGATGGCATGTTCGAGCATATAGACGCGATTGGCGGTGGCGATGGCGATGGCGCCGCCCGAGCCGCCTTCGCCGATGACCACGGAGATCGATGGTACCTTGAGCGCAAGGCAGGCCGAGGTCGAGCGGGCAATGGCTTCGGCCTGGCCGCGCTCCTCGGCACCGACGCCGGGATAGGCGCCCGCGGTGTCGACCAGCGTCAGGAGCGGAATCTTGAAGCGGTCGGCAAGCTCCATCAGCCGCACGGCCTTGCGATAACCCTCGGGGCGCACAGAACCGAAATTGTGCTTCAGGCGGCTTGTCGTGTCCGAACCCTTTTCCTGGCCGATGATCGCCACCGGCTCGCCGCGGAAACGGGCGAAACCGCCGACGATCGCCTGGTCCTCGCCGAAATTGCGGTCGCCGGCGAGCGGCGTGAAGTCACTGAACAGGCCCTTGATGTAGTCGACGCAATGCGGCCTGTCGGAGTGGCGCGCCACCTGCACCTTCTGCCACGGCGTCAGTGCCTTGTAGAGATCGCGCAACGCGTCGCGCGACCGCTTTTCCAACCTGGTGATCTCATCGGCGACGTCGACCGCCTCGCCGTTCTCGGCAAGCTTCTTCAGCTCGAGGATCTTGAGCTCAAGATCCTGCACCGGCTTTTCGAAATCGAGGTAATTGTACATGCTTGAGCGGACCGATACGTCGGAAGGCAAGGACCGCGGAACCCTTGAAACCAAGGCTCCGGGCAGTGAAATGTCGTCCTCACATAGCGATATGAGGCCTAGTCGGCAAGCGGGTGATGATCGTTGACCAGCCGCACCAGCCGCTCTTCCAGCACATGGGTGTAAATCTGTGTCGTCGATATGTCGGCATGGCCAAGCAGCTGCTGCACGGCCCTGAGGTCGGCGCCGTTCTGCAGGAGATGACTGGCGAAAGCATGGCGCAGCACATGCGGCGATATCTTGGCCGAGGCGATGCCGGCGCGCGCCGCCAGTCCTTTGAGGTTGCGGGCAAAGACCTGGCGCGAGAGATAGCCGCTGTCGGATGCTGCCGGAAACAGGAACGGGCTTTCGGCGAAAGCGGGCACCCCGGCCCGGGCGGCAAGCCAGGCACGCATGGCCGCGCGCGCCTTGCCCGACAGCGGCACCATGCGCTCCTTGTCGCCCTTGCCGCGCACCATGAAGAAACGGTCATCCCGCTGCGCCACCGTTACAGGCAAGCCGACAAGCTCGGAAACGCGCAGTCCGGTGGCGTAGAGCACTTCGACCAAGGCATGCAGGCGCAGCTCCGCCAGCCTGTCGCCATGGCCAAGCCCGGGATCGCTGGCCTCGAGGGCCGCACGGTCGATCAGCCGGCCGGTCTCGGCCTCGCTCATCGTCTTGGGCAGCGGGCGGCCCTTTTTCGGGCTGTCCAGCGTGCCGGTCGGGTCGTCGCCGCGCAGGCCCTCGGCATAGAGGAACTTGAAGAACTGACGGATCGCGGACAGTTTGCGCGCCTGCGATGTCGGCGCGAAGCCGCGCGCGGCGATCTCGTCGAGATAGGCGCGGATATCGGCCGCGGCCGCACCGGCGAGCCCGCCATCGATTTCGGTCGAAGCGTCCTCGAGGTCGCGGCGGTAGGAGGAAAGCGTGTTCTCGGCAGCGCCGCGCTCGGCGCTCATCATTTCCAGAAAGGCTTCGATGCGGGCGGCGCTGTTCATTTCCTTCAGGCGGTTCCGAGATCGGTTTCTTCTTGGAGCTCAGTTTTTCCTGGAGCTCAGTTTTTCCGGGGATTCAGCTTTTCCTGGGGGATGCGCACGCTCATCTCCGCTTTTTTCGGCTCGACGAACATCACCAGCGCGAACATCGTACCATAGGCAATGCCGGCCAGAATCGCGAGGGTCACGACAAAGCGAAACAGTGTCGGCATCAATTTTCGCTCGTCTTCTTGTTCTGCGTTTCCAAACCCTGTGCCCTTATGGGACGCCAATCCGGCCAATTCAAGAACAAGCGGAGGCCTGTTCGCAACTTCTGATGCGTCCGTCTGCCCATATCGGGCTCAGGGCACTCGGCGCTTGACGCAAACCGGCTTTTCATGTCGATACGCCGGCAAAGAGGGCCCAAGAAACGCCGATGAACGCACAGGCAAATCCTCCAGGCGAGACCCATGCCGCGCTGCTTGGCCAGTTGGGCAACCGGTCCATCGTGTTTGTCGGGCTGATGGGCGCCGGCAAGACGGCGATCGGCCGCAAGGTGGCGACGATGCTGGCGTTGCCGTTCATGGACAGCGACCATGAGATCGAAAGCGTTTCGCGCATGACCGTCCCTGAACTATTCGAGCGCTACGGCGAGACCGAGTTCAGGGCCCTGGAGCAGCGTGTCATCCTGCGCGTGCTGGAGAACGGCCCGCAGGTTCTGTCCACCGGTGGCGGCGCCTACATGAACGCGCAGACGCGCGAGGCCATCGCCGCCCGTGGCGTGTCGGTGTGGCTGAAGGCAGAGCTCGACCTTCTGATGGACCGTGTTTCCAAGAAGCAGAACCGGCCGCTCCTGAAAAGCGCCGATCCGCGCGCCGTGCTGGAGCGACTGATGGGGGAGCGCTATCCGGTCTATGCGACATCGGATGTCACCGTGCCCACCCGCGACGACCGCAAGGAGGTCATCGCGGCCGAGGTGGTGGAGGCGCTGTGCCGGCATTTCGGCATCGATGCGATCGTCGCGACGGGCGAGGTCGAATCATGAGCGCGGATCAGCCAGTCACCGTCGAAGTCGGGCTCGGCGACCGGGCCTACGACATATTGATCGGCTCCGGCCTGCTTTCGCGCGCCGGCACCGAGATCGCGCGCCGCCTGCCGGGCACGCGCGCCGCTGTCGTTACCGACGAGAATGTCGCCGCCGCGCATCTCGATACGCTGAAGGCCGGGCTCGAGAAGGGCGGCATCCAGCCCGTTGTCATCACGATGCCGCCCGGCGAGAAGACCAAGAGCTTCGCCCATCTCGAGGAGGTGGTCGATGGCGTTCTGGCCGCCAGGCTGGAGCGCGGCGACGTGGTCGTCGCGCTTGGCGGCGGCGTCATCGGCGATCTCACCGGTTTTGCCGCCGGCATTGTGCGGCGCGGCATGAATTTCGTGCAGATCCCGACCTCGCTGCTGGCGCAGGTCGATTCCTCGGTCGGCGGCAAGACCGGCATCAACAGCCCGCGCGGCAAGAATCTTGTCGGCGTCTTCCTCCAGCCCAAGCTGGTGCTGGCCGACACCGAAACGCTCGACACGCTGCCGGTCCGCGAATTCCGCGCCGGCTATGCCGAGCTTGCCAAATACGGGCTGATCGACCGGCCGGAATTCTTCGCCTGGCTGGAAGCGAACTGGGCCAAGGTGTTCGCCGGCGGTCCGGAGAGGGCGCAGGCGATTGCCGAGGCCTGCCGCGCCAAGGCCGATGTCGTCGCCCGCGACGAGTTCGAGACCGGTGACCGGGCGCTGCTCAACCTCGGCCACACGTTCGGCCATGCGCTGGAGGCCGCCACGCAGTATGACGGAACCCGCCTTGTCCATGGTGAAGGCGTCGCCATTGGCATGGCGCTGGCGCATCGGTTCTCGTCGCGGCTCAACCTGGCGAGCCCCGATGACGCGGCGCGCGTCGAGACGCATCTGCGCGCCGTCGGCCTGCCGTGGCGGATGGCCGACATTCCGGGCGACTTGCCCAATGCCGAGGCGCTGCTTGCCTTCATCACCCAGGACAAGAAGGTGTCGCGGGGCGCACTGACCTTCATCCTGACGCGCGGCATCGGCCAGGCCTTCATCGCCAAGGACGTGCCGGCTTCGGAAGTGCTGTCATTCCTCAGGGAAAACCATCCGGTCAGCAGGAAGGCCGGCTGAGATGGAGACCGGCTGGATCGTTGCCGCTGTCCTTGCCGTCCTCGTCCTGTTGGCCCTTGCGTTGCGCAAGAGCCTGCTGGCCGTGCTCGGCTACGAGCTGTCGCGCATCGAACCGCAGCGCTCGAGTGAGGCCGAATTGCGCGGCGCGGTCGACGATTTCCGCCGCGACGGCCAGGTTGTGCGCGAGGATCGCGACCGCGTGGGCGGCCTGTTCGATCTCGCAGAGCTCGAAGTCTCCGACATCATGGTGCATCGCACCAACATGCGCTCGGTCAATGCCGACAATGCGCCGGAAGCGGTGGTGCGCGAGATCCTGCAAAGCCCGCACACCTGCATGCCTTTGTGGAAAGGCTCGCTCGACAACATTGTCGGTGTGCTGCACGCCAAGGATCTGCTGCGTGCGCTGAACGAAGTCGGCAATGATTTTTCGCAAATCGACGTGATGAAGATCGCCTCGAAACCGTGGTTCGTGCCCGACACCACGACCTTGCAGGAACAGCTCAACGCCTTCCTGCGACGCAAGGCGCATTTCGCCGTCGTCGTCGACGAGTATGGCGAGGTCGAGGGACTGGTGACGCTGGAGGACATCATCGAGGAGATCGTCGGCGAGATCGCCGACGAGCACGATGTGGACATCCAGGGTGTCAAGCAGGAGGCCGACGGTTCGGTCGTCGTCGACGGCACTGTGCCGATCCGCGACCTCAACCGGGCGCTCGACTGGAACCTGCCGGACGAGGAGGCGACCACGATTGCCGGCCTCGTTATCCACGAGACGCAATCTATCCCCGAGGAAAAGCAGGCTTTCACCTTCCACGGCAAGCGCTTCATCGTCATGAAGCGCGACAAGAACCGGATCGCAAGGCTCAGAATCAGACCCGCGGCCGACGCTTAGACCAGGATTGTCGGATTAGGATCACGCTTACGCTCAGCAGTCCTTGGTCCAGCGTTCGCTGAGCGTCGCCCCCGTTTCGGCGTCGATCGCCACCAGGCTAACTTCGTAACCCCAGAGATTTCGGATGTGGCGAAGGGTTGCGTCGCGGCTTTCATTATCGAGCATGATGCCATTCTTCACCTTGTGCTGCAGCCGCAAATGCCTGTCCCCGAGCAGGGCCACGTCCACGACCTGGATATCCGGCCGGCTTGCACCCAAATCATAGCTCTGGGCCAGCGCGGCCCTTATCCTGTTGTAGCCGCGCTCGTTGTGGATCGAAGCGACCTCGTAGTGCGGTTGATCGGCTCCGTCGCCCAGCACGAAGAACCGCCATTTCCGGATCAGGGTCGGACTGAGATATTGGCGGATGAAGGATTCGTCGCGGTGATTGGCCCAGGCGTCGAGCAAGGTTTCAAGCCAGTCGCCACGGCCGGCAATGTCGGGGAACCAATCGCGATCCTCCGCTGTGGGTTCGGTCGAGATGCGCTGGATGTCCTGCATCATGTCCAGACCCAGAGCATAGGGATTAATGCCGGAAAACCGCGGGTCGTCGAAGGACGGCTGGAAGATCACATTCGAATGGTTGCGCAGGATTTCGAGCATGGCGCCTTCGCTGATGCGGCCACGGTCGAAAAGCGTGTTCATGAGCGTGTAGTGCACGAAGGTGGCGCAACCCTCGTTCATCACCTGGGTTTGCCGCTGCGGATAAAAATACTGGGCAATGACGCGGACGATCCTGACAATCTCACGCTGCCAGGGCTCAAGGACAAGGCTGGTTTTCTCAAGGAAATAAAGCAGGTTTTCCTCCGGCAGATGGAGCGATTTCTTCCGCTCCGACACGCCGTCTTCGCTGGTTTCGGTCTTGTCGTCCTCTTGCGAAGGAGGCAGCGTACGCCACAAATCGTTGTAGGAGCGTTCCTCGTATTCGAGGCGCTCTCGAAGCTCTTCGCGCTGCTGTTCCCCTGACGGCTTCGGTGGCCGATGATATCGGAAGACGCCCTGGTCCATCAACGCGTGGGCGGAATCGAGGATCGCCTCCACGGCGGCGAGGCCATGTCGTTCCTCGCATCGGGAGATATAGCTCTTGGCGAAGTTCAGATAGCTCAGAATCCCCCCTGCGTCCGTCCATTGCCGGAAGAGATGATTGTTCTTGAAGAAGTGATTGTGTCCAAGCGCGGCATGGGCCGTCACCAGGGCCTGCAACGCCATGGTGTTTTCCTCCATGAGGTAGACGATGCAGGGATTCGAGTTGATGACCAATTCATAGGCCAGCCCACGTCTGCCTTTGCGGTAGAGAAGCTCGTTGTAGAGGAAATGCTTGCCGAACGACCAATGCTGATACATCAGCGGCATACCTACCGAGGAATAGGCGTCGAGCATCTGCTCGGAGGAAATGACCTCCATCTGCACGGGGTAAACGTCTAGGCGAAGCTCTTCCATCCCAAGCGCTTCGATCTCGTCGTAGACCCGCGACAGTTTCTTGAAGTCCCAGTCCGCCCCGGAAAAGAGCAATTCGGATTTGCGCGCTGGAGTGCCCATCCGCCTTGTCCTCATGCGCTTTTGCGCAGTGCCGGCTGCCTGGCGAAGAGTTCACGAAAGACCGGATAGATATCGGCTGGAGCAGCAATGCGCTTCATCTGGAAATTTGGCCATTTTCCATCGACAGTGCTGTAGGCGCGCCAGAGCGAGGTCCCGTTTTCGGTCGAACCGAAAATATGGCTCTCGCGTTCGTCGATGATCTCCACATAGGCGAAATACTGGCACAGGCGCATGAGCTTGCCGCCGAGAAGCTCTATGCAGCGCTCGGAGTCGGTGGCGAAATTGTCGCCGTCGGACGCCTGGGCTGCATAGATGTTCCACTCCTTGGCCGGGTAGCGCTGTTCGATGATGCGATGCATTTCCTCAAGTGCCGTGGAAACGACGGTGCCGCCGCTCTGGGTGTGATAGAAGAACGTCTGTTCGTCCACCTCCTGGGCCTCATGAGTGTGTCGAATGAACACGATGTCCGTCCTCTCATAACGGCGCGTCAGGAACAGGTGCAGCAGCACGAAGAAGCGTTTGGCCAGATCTTTTTCGCGCTCTCCCATGGACCCGGACACATCCATCAAGCAAAACATGACGGCGCTGGCATTGGGCTGTGGCCGCGGGTCGAAACGATTGAAGCGGATGTCGACCGGATCGACATAGGCAACTCGCCTGCGGCGACGTTCCAGCCGGTCGAATTCCTCGCGCAAGGCCGCGATCCGCTCGCGCCTTGCCGTGTCGGGCGGTTGTGCTTCCAGTATGGCGATCTGCATGGCGATCGCGTCCAACTGCGCCTGTTTGGGACGCCGAAGCGCGATGCGGCGGCCATGGCTGTTGCGCATGGTGCGACCGACATTGATGTTGGTCGGCGAGCCGCTGGACGCGAAGCCCGCCCGCTTCGGCTTGAACGTGAGTATCTGCTTGAGATTGAGCTTGACCAGATCTGGCAGTTCCAGATCCTCGAAGAAGAGGTCGAGAACCTCCTCGCGCGACAGCACGAAACGAAAATCGTCTTCGGATTCCTTGTTTCCGGGAGCGGAGGAGCCCATGCCTCCCCGCCCGGGCTTGGGGATCAGATCCCCGGAAATGTAAGTCCTGTTTCCGGGCAGGACGTGCTGGCGTCGGCCGCTGTTTCCGGCATCGCTGAACACCGGCTCGCTGGTGTCCTTATGCGGCATGGGCACGGCATGCTCGCGGCCGACCTCAGCGATGCGGCCCTCGCGGACCTTGTCGCGGATGCTTCGCTTGAGTTCCTCGCGCGCGCGCTTGAGGAAGCGCTGGCGATTGCCCAGGCTCTTGTCCTTCGGATTCAGGCGGCGGTCGATGAAGATCGGCATGGAAGCGTTCGGGCTTGCCTCAACCCGCCTTGTTCACGCGCATGTACCAGTCGACAAGCCGGCGCACCTGCCGCTCCGTATAGCCGCGTTCCACCATGCGCTGCACGAATTCATTGTGGCGCTTTTCCGTGACACTGTCCTGCTTGGAGCCGAAGCTGATCACCGGCAGCAGGTCCTCGACCTGGCCGAACATGCGCTTTTCGATGACTTCGCGCAGCTTTTCGTAGCTTGTCCAGGACGGGTTGCGGCCATGATTGCGCGCCCGTGCCCGTAGCGTGAACTTGACCACTTCGTTGCGGAAGTCCTTGGGATTGGCGATGCCGGCCGGCTTCTCGACCTGCGACAATTCCTTGTCCAGAATCTCACGGTTGAGGATCTGTCCCGTGTCGGGATCCTTGTAGTCCTGGTCCTCGATCCAGGCGTCGGCATAGGCGATGTAGCGGTCGAAAAGGTTCTGGCCATACTCGCTGTATGATTCCAGATAAGCCTTCTGGATTTCATGGCCGATGAACTCGGCATAGCGCGCCGCGAGTTCCGACTTGATGAATTCGAGATAGGCAGCTTCCGTCTCCTTCGGGAACTGCTCGCGCTTGATCGCCTCTTCAAGAATATACATCAGATGCACAGGGTCCGCCGCGACCTCGTTGGTGTCGTAGTTGAAAGTCTGCGACAGTATCTTGAAGGCAAAACGTGTGCTTACGCCGGTCATGCCCTCGTCGACCCCTGCGGCGTCGCGATATTCCTGAACCGACTTGGCCCTGGGATCGACCTCCTTGAGGTTTTCGCCGTCATAGGCGCGCATCTTGGTGTAGAGCGGCGAATTTTCATGCGCCGCAAGACGGGTCGAGACCGTGAACCGGCTGAGAATGTCCAGCACCTCAGGCGCGCAGGGGCTGCCAGCCAGTTCGCTCTCGCGCAACAGCTTCTCGTAGATATGCCGTTCTTCGGTGATGCGCAGGCAGTAAGGCACCTTGACCACCAGAATGCGGTCGAGAAACGCCTCGTTGTTCTTGTTGTTTTTGAACTGCTGCCACTCCGATTCGTTCGAATGGGCAATGATGATGCCCTGATAGGGGAAGGAGCCGAAATTCTCGGTGCCATTGTAGCTGCCTTCCTGGGTCGCGGTGAGCAGCGGATGCAGGACCTTGATGGGCGCCTTGAACATCTCGACGAATTCGAGCAGGCCTTGCGTGGTCCGGTTCAGGCCGCCGCTGTAGGAATAGGCGTCCGGATCGGACTGGCTGAAATTTTCCAACTGTCTGATGTCGACCTTGCCGACCAGAGCCGAGACGTCCTGGTTGTTCTCGTCGCCGGGCTCGGTCTTGGCGATCGCGATCTGGCGCAGCCTCGACGGCATCAGCTTGACGACGCTGAATTTGGAAATGTCACCGGACAGTTCGTCCAGCCGCTTGGCCGCCCAAGGCGAGATAAGTCCGTTGAGGCGGCGCCGGGCTATCCCGTATTTATCCTCCAGCAGGTCGCCCATGCGATCAGGATGGAAAAGGCCAAGCGGGGATTCGAAAATCGGACTGATCTGGTTGCCGACCTTGAGCGTGTAGATCGGTCGCTCTTCCATCAGTTTCTTCAGCCTTTCGGCAAGAGAGGATTTGCCGCCGCCGACAGGGCCGAGAAGGTAAAGGATCTGCTTGCGCTCCTCCAGTCCCTGGGAGGCATAGCGGAAATATCCGGCGATCCGCTCGATCGTATCTTCCATTCCATAGAAGTCGGAGAAGGAGGGATAGATCTTGACGGTGCGGTTGGAGAAGATGCGCCCGAGCCGCTCATCCTTGCTGGTATCGACGAGGTTCGGCTCGCCAATCGCCTCGACCATGCGCTCGGGGGCCGAGGCGTACATCGACTTGTCTTCGCGGCAGGCCAGGAGATATTGCTGGAGACTGATCTCCTCCTGAGCCGCCTTGGTATAAATCTCTGAGAACAGATTGAAGACGTCAGACTGGTTCTCACCCATGATGCTTACCCTCAGAGCCGTTTTTGGCTGTCGAACGGCCACTTACCTATTCAACTGTCGGAACGCATTGTTGTTCCCTTCACATCAACGGGAGTACGTGCACTGCACATGAAACCGGGGATGCTGCCCATGCGTTGGACGCTCGCCATGGAACAGGAGAGATGGCGGGAGCACAATGATTGACCGACGAAGATTTGTCCTGGCTTCGATGGCGACGATGCTGCCACGGCGCGGGTCGGCCGCCTTGCGCGGCCCGGTGCCAAGGACCTTCGACTACGGGCCGGCCAAGCTCGACATCTATGCGCCCGATGGCGCCAGGGGCTTGCCGGTCGTCTTTTTCGTCCATGGCGGCACCTGGCAGTTCGGCAAACGTACGCAGGTGAACGCCAAGCCGGCCTTCCTGCTCGCCAATGGGTTCTGCTTCGTCTCGATCGACTACCGCATGCTGCCGCAAGCCGATGTCGCGACCCAGGCCGGCGACGTCGAAAGGGCCTATGCCTATGTCAGGGCCAACATCGCCCGGTTTGGCGGCGATCCCAGCCGTATTGTCGGCATGGGTCATTCGGCCGGCTGCCATCTGATTGCGTTGACCGGCATGCGCGGCGGATTGCCTGGCGTGGCGGCGCTCATCCTCGACGACACCAGGGCCTATGATCTTGCGGCGCTCCAGAAAAACGGCGGCATGGTGCGGGCCTATGCCCGGGTCTTTTCCGATCCTTCGCAATGGGCGGCATTGTCGCCGGCCAGCTATATCGATGGCCGCAAGCATCCGCCGACCTTCATCGCCTATTCCCGCGCCGAGGGTCGTCGCCAGGACTCCAAGGCTTTCGCCGAGCGCCTGCGCGCCACGGGCACGCAAGTGACGCTGTTCGACGGCAGCGCCTATACGCATATGTCGATCAACCGCGATTTCGGCGAAGACGGCGACGCGTTGACCGCCGCCGCGCTGGCGTTCCTGAAATCGACGGTCGGCTGATCCCTGCCGATTTCCGTCCGCCCCCCCTGTCACTGGATCATGCCAAAAGCGGCGGCGGGATATTGCCGCGCGGACGTCCGTGGGTGCAATTGCGCTATCTGTTTGTCTTGACGCAACTCCGGACGGAAAACCGCTTCACGCTTTTCCCGGAATTGCTCCTCGATCGTGAGCGGGAGAAAATTGCATGAACGGTGCCGATGTCCTGTGCGATGTGCTGCTGGCCAATGATGTGACGGTCTGCTTCGCCAATCCCGGCACCTCCGAGATGCATTTTGTGGCCGCGCTCGACCGCAAGCCTGAAATGCGCTGCGTGCTCGGCCTGTTCGAGGGCGTCGTGACCGGTGCCGCCGACGGCTATGCGCGCATGACCGATCGTCCCGCCGCGACGCTGCTGCACACCGGCCCGGGTCTCGCCAATGGGCTGGCCAATATGCACAATGCCCGGCGTGCGTTCAGCCCGATGATCAACATCGTCGGTGACCATGCCTCCTATCACCTGCCGCTCGACGCACCGCTCACCAGTGATATCGAAGGCCTTGCGGCGCCGATGTCCAAATGGGTTCGCCGCATCGAGGGGCCGGCCGATGTTCAGCCGGCGACGGAGGCGGCCTTTCGCGCCTCGCTCACGCCGCCGGGCGTCACGACGCTGATCCTGCCGGCTGATGCTGCCTGGGGCGACGCTGCGATGGCCTCGTCGGGCAAGGTCGTCCTTCCGCCGCCGCCTGCCGTCGGCATGGACGCCGTGCGCAAGGTCGCCGCTGCGATCCGGAGCGCTCCAGGCCGCGTCGGCATGGTCGTTCGCGGGCGGGCCGCACGGGCCGATGGGCTCGAGATCGCCGGCCAGATATCAGCCGCCAGCGATGTCCGTCTGTTCAGCGAGGTGCTGATCGCGCGGATGCAACGTGGGCGCGGGCGCGTGGCGCCGACACGCATTCCTTATCCAATCGATGCGGCGACGGGGTTGCTCAGGGATATCGACGTGCTGGTGCTGGTCGGCGCGCGAGAGCCGGTCGCCTTCTTCGCCTATCCGGGAAAACCCGGACGGCTTGTCAGGGAAGACTGCCAGGTGATGACACTCGCCGCCCATGGCGATGACCTGCACGCGGCGCTGGAGGCGCTCCGCGATGAGCTCGGTGTCAAGCCGTCGCGGCAGATGATGTCCGCGACCGCCCTTCCAGAGGAGGCAACCCCGAGCGGCAACCTGACGGACGATGCCATCGCGCTGTCGGTGGCGCGCAAGCTGCCGGACAACGCGATCGTCTGCGATGAGGCGGTTACCTCGGCGCGCCGTTTCTTCGCGCTGTCGGCATTCGCGGCGCCACACGATTACATGATGGGCACGGGCGGATCGATCGGCGGCGGCATTCCGATGGCGACCGGGGCGGCAATCGCCTGTCCCGACCGCAAGGTGATCAATCTCGAAGCCGATGGCAGCGGCATGTATACGGTGCAGGGCCTGTGGACGCAGGCGCGGGAAAATCTCGACGTGGTAACGATCGTCTTTTCGAACCGGACCTACGCAATTCTGCATGGCGAGATGCGCAATGTCGGCGTGAATGCCATCGGCGAGAATGCCAGGCGCATGCTCGACCTCGACCAGCCCGCGCTGGACTGGGTTTCGCTGGCCAAAGGTATGGGCGTGGAGGCGGCGCGCGCCGACACATGCGAGCGGTTCGATGCGCTCCTGGACAGCGCCTTGTCTCGGCGCGGTCCGTTCCTCATCGAAGCGCTGATCTGACCGTTTGCGAAAGGCGAGCCGTAGGTCGCCGGCTGAACGACCTACCAGCGGGTCTTTTCGCCGGGAGCCGCCGGTTCAATCGCCAGCGCATGCACACCGGCCTTCAATTCGTCGGCAAGCAGTTCGTTGACGGCGCGGTGGCGGTCGATGCGGCTCATGCCGGCAAAGGCGGACGCGACGACGCGGACGCGAAAATGCGTCTCGCCGGTACCGTCATAGGCACCGTGATGGTCGGAGCCATGATGGTGATGGCCGGCATGGAGGTGGCTTTCGTTGATGATGATCAGCCGCTCGGGCGAAAATGCCTTGTTGAGCTTGTCTTCCATGATCGCCTGTATGGACATCGCCATCTCCCTTCACCACATATGGCTGGTGCGTCAGCCTGGGGCCGCTGCAACGCTTCAACAAATAGATCGTTCGAACAAAATGGATCGTTCGTCCGCTTTTAAGCCGCGATTCAGCGGTTAGGGCGATGATCGCGAAAATGTCAATTCTTGTTTCGCATCTGCGAACGCCCCATAAATGGGTGAGATGAAGCCGTATCCCAAATATTTCGAGAAGATTCGCATCCGCCCGGAGAAGGACGCGGAGGTGAAGTCGCACTCGCCGATCTGCCAATGGGATGGCTGCAAGGAGCCGGGTACCCATCGCGCGCCGGTCGGGCGCATGAAGGAGGGCGAGTATTTCCGCTTCTGCTTCGACCATGTGCGCGAGTACAACAAGGGCTTCAACTACTTCTCCGGTGTGCCGGACACCGAGGTGGCGCGCTTCCAGAAGGAGGCGATGACCGGCCACCGGCCTACCTGGAAGATGGGCATCAACGGCGCCTCGACGCGTTCGTCGCCCGATATGGCGCAGATGCGCTCCGGCCGCGCCGGCTACTACAACCGCATGCGCGACCCGTTCGACCTGTTCAAGGGACCGAAGGACCCGCGCGAGGCGCGCGAGCGCAAGGCCAAGCCGCTTGAGGCCAAGGCGCTGGAAACGCTTGGCCTTGATACAAAGGCGACTGGCAAGGATATCAAGGCGCGCTATAAGGAACTGGTGAAGCGTCACCATCCGGATGCGAATGGCGGCGACAGAGGTTCGGAAGACCGGTTCCGCGATGTGCTGCAAGCCTATCGCGTGCTCAAACAGGCGGGCCTGTGCTGAGCGACCCTATGGTTTGTGTCGTTTTCCAACTTTCATAAGGGTGGAAAAGGCTCTAAGACCGCCCCCGAACAAAATCGATTGCCGGCGAAACGGGACGTTTCGCCCGTGGGAGACGTTGAGAGATATGAACAAGGTCGATCGCGACATTGCCAACCTGCCCGACACGACGGTGTCGGTGAAGGAGAAATTCGGCTTCGACTCCAAGATGGTGGTACCGGCCTATTCGGTCACCAGCGAGCATGTGCCCGATGTCGATCCCGACTATCTGTTCGACAAGGCGACGACGTTGGCGATCCTCGCCGGCTTTGCCTATAACCGCCGCGTCATGGTCTCGGGCTATCACGGCACCGGCAAGTCGACCCATATCGAGCAGGTCGCGGCGCGCCTCAACTGGCCCTGCGTGCGCGTCAACCTCGACAGCCACGTCAGCCGTATCGATCTTGTCGGCAAGGACGCGATCGTCGTCAAGGACGGGCTGCAGGTCACCGAGTTCCGCGACGGCATCCTGCCCTGGGCCTATCAGCACAATGTCGCGCTCTGCTTCGACGAATATGACGCCGGCCGTCCGGACGTGATGTTCGTCATCCAGCGCGTGCTGGAATCGTCGGGCCGGCTGACGCTGCTCGACCAGAGCCGGGTCATCCGTCCCCATCCGGCGTTCCGGCTGTTTTCGACCGCCAATACGGTCGGCCTAGGCGACACCACCGGCCTCTATCACGGCACGCAGCAGATCAACCAGGCACAGATGGACCGTTGGTCGATCGTCACCACGCTCAACTACCTGCCGCACGACAATGAAGTGAACGTCGTGCTGGCCAAGGCCAAGCACTATCGCGACGGCAAGGGCAAGGACATCGTCAACAAGATGGTGCGCGTCGCCGACATGACGCGCTCGGCCTTCATCAATGGCGATTTGTCGACCGTGATGAGCCCGCGCACCGTGATCACCTGGGCCGAAAATGCCGAGATCTTCGGCAATATCGGCATGGCGTTCCGGTTGACCTTCCTCAACAAGTGCGATGAGCTCGAGCGCTCGGTGGTTGCCGAGTTCTACCAGCGCGCCTTTGGCGAGGATCTACCGGAGAGCGCCGCCAACGTGGTGCTGGGCTAAGCAGAGCCTCGATGGCGGGTCCAGGCGACAACACGCGCAACAAGTCGAAGACGGGGTCTGAAGCCGACAGCTTCAAGCGCGCCGTCACCGTCTGCATGCGCGCCATTGCCGGCGACAAGGACATGGAAGTCGGCTTCGCCAAGGACAGGCCGGCGCTGGCCGGCAGCCGCGCGCGTTTGCCAGAGCTGCCGAAGAAGGCGTCAAAGACCGATATCGCCATCACCCGCGGGCTCGGTGATTCCATGGCGCTGAAGCGCGCCTGCCATGATGTCCGCATCCACACCAAGCTGGCGCCGGAAGGCAAGGCAGCCCGTGCCGTCTATGACGCGGTCGAACAGGCCCGCGTCGAGGCGATCGGCAGCCGCGCCATGCAGGGCGTCGCCGACAATATCGGCTCAATGTTGGAAGACAAATACGCCAAGGCCAACCTCGTCGACGTCAAGGACAAGGCCGACGCGCCGATCGAGGAAGCGCTCGCGCTCATGGTGCGCGAGAAGCTGACCGGCCGCGCCATTCCGAAGAGCGGCGAGCGGCTGGTCGAACTCTGGCGGCCCTGGGTCGAGGAGAAGGCAAGCGCCGATCTCGACGGGCTTTCGGCCAAGCTCGACGACCAGCAGGCCTTTGCCCGCGTCGTGCGCGACATGCTCGCCTCCATGGAAATGGCGGAGGAACTCGGCGACGACCAGGAGACGGAAGACTCCGAGGACAATGACGACAACCAGCCGCAAGGCGAGGAGCAGAGCGAGGAGGGCGGCGAGGACGATTCCGGCTCCGAGCAGTCGCAATCCGAGGACGCCGAGGCGTCCGCCGACGACGAGCAGTCGGCAGAGACGGAAGCCTCCGATGCCACCGCCGACGATCTGTCGGACGATGACGATGCCGATGCCGAGACGCCTGGCGAGGCGCGGCGCAACGACAATCCCTTCACCAACCTGCCGAAGGAAATAGACTACAAGGTCTTCACCACCGCTTTCGACGAGACGGTCGGCGCCGAGGAGCTTTGCGAAGAGGAAGAGCTCGACCGGTTGCGCGCATTCCTCGACAAGCAGCTCGCCAATCTGTCCGGCGTCGTCGGCCGGCTCGCCAACCGCCTGCAACGCCGCCTGATGGCGCAGCAGAACCGGTCGTGGGATTTCGACCTGGAAGAAGGCTATCTCGACCCGGCGCGGCTGGTGCGCATCGTCATCGATCCGATGCAGCCGCTGTCCTTCAAGCAGGAGCGCGACACCAAGTTCCGCGACACGGTGGTGACGCTGGTGCTCGACAATTCGGGGTCCATGCGCGGCCGGCCGATCACTGTCGCCGCGACCTGCGCCGACATCCTGGCGCGCACGCTGGAACGTTGCGGCGTCTCGGTCGAGATCCTCGGCTTCACCACAAGGGCCTGGAAGGGCGGACAGGCGCGCGAGAAATGGCTGAAGGACGGCAAGCCCCCCAACCCGGGCCGGCTTAACGATCTGCGCCACATCATCTACAAATCCGCCGACCATCCGTGGCGGCGGGCGCGGCGCAATCTCGGCCTGATGATGCGCGAAGGCCTGCTCAAGGAAAACATCGACGGCGAGGCGCTGCTGTGGGCACACAACCGCCTGATCGCCCGGCCCGAACAGCGCAAGATCCTGATGATGATCTCGGATGGCGCGCCGGTCGACGATTCGACGCTGTCGGTCAATCCGGGCAATTATCTCGAACGCCATCTGCGCGCCGTCATTGAACTGATCGAGACGCGCTCCCCGGTGGAGCTTTTGGCCATCGGCATCGGCCATGACGTCACGCGCTATTACAGGCGCGCCGTCACCATCGTCGATGCCGAGGAACTCGCCGGCGCCATGACCGAGCAACTGGCCTCGCTGTTTGCCGAGGAAAGCGCGCGCGACACGCGGCGCGGCGGCATCCGGCGCGCCGGATGATCCTTTCGCAGGGCGGCTTTCGGCAAACGGTTTTCGCCGCTTGCGCGCTCGCCAGTGTGGTCTTTTCGCCGGCCAATGCCAGCGGGCCGGCTTCGGTCGAGGTCTCGGCAAGACCAATAAGCCAGTTCAGAATAGGACATGACGAGAAACAGTTCGGTCCGCTCGAATTCGTCGGCGGACTGGAGATGACCTCGCCATCGCGCGATTTCGGAGGGCTGTCGGCTCTTCGTTTCCTGAAAGCGGGCGGCGATTTCATCGGCGTGGCCGATACCGGCTACTGGTTCTTCGGTACGGTGGCCCGCGACGCCGACAGGCGGCCCGTGGGCATCCAGAACTTCCGCATGCAGCAGATGGTCGACCAGAACGGCCAGCCTGTCGACGAGAAATCGGAAGTCGATGCCGAAGGTCTCGCGGTCAAGGACGGCGTCGCTACGGTCGGTTTCGAGCGCAATCACCGGATCGCCCAGTTCAACGTCGATCCCAGCAATATGAAGGCGTCATTCAAACAGCTGGACTTCCTGGTTCCGGTGCAGGAGTTGCGGCAGAACCGCGGCTTCGAGACCGTCACCCATGCCAATGCCGGCGGTCGGCATCAAGGCAGTCTGGTCGTGGTCTCGGAAAAGAGCCTCGACAAGGCAGGCAATATCTATGCCGCCATCATCGAAGGACCGCTCAAAGGCGTCTTCACCGTCACGCGCAATGGTGATTTCGACATCACCGATGGCGCCTTCCTGCCGGATGGCGACCTTTTGCTGCTGGAGCGCAGTTTCACGATGGAGGGCGGCCTCAGGATGCGTCTGCGACGCATCCACGGCGAGAGCGTCGAGAAGGGTGCCGTCGCCGACGGGCCGGTGCTGCTGGAGGCCGACATGGGCTACCAGATCGACAATATGGAAGGGCTCGATGTCTGGACCCGCGATGACGGCGCGTTGATGGTGTCGCTGATCTCCGACGACAACCACTCGATCCTGCAGCGCAACCTCTACCTGGAATTCATCCTGTACCAGAATTGAGCGGCGCACCTTTCCTCTCCCCCGTCGATCTGGGGAGAGGTGTCGAGCGTAGCTCGACGGAGTGGGGAGCGACGGTTCATCAGAGAGTTACGGACGCGCCCTGTCAGGTCACTGCCCGTTGGTGGCTATCCAGATGACATGGCGCGCGCCGCGCTTCCCGTTGGCGCGCGTCTTGACCTCGTCGACGGCGAAGCCGGCCTGCTTCAGCCGGCGTGTGAAACCGCTGTCGGGGCCTTGCGACCAGACTGCCAGCACGCCGCCTGACTTGAGCGCCGCGCGTGCCGCTCCAAGGCCGGCCGCGCCATAGAGACTATCATTGCCCTTGTAGGCGATGCCTTCCGGGCCATTGTCGACATCGAGCAGGATGGCATCCCAGGCGCCGGATCGTATCTCCTGCCCGACATCGCACTCGCGGATGGTCACGCGGGGATCGTCGAGGCAGCCGGCGAAAATTCCTGCCATCGGGCCGCGCGCCCAGGCGACGACAGCCGGCACCAGCTCCGCGACGACGATTACGGCATCATCGGGCAGTTCGGCAAGCGCGGCGCGCAAGGTAAATCCCATGCCGAGCCCGCCGATCAGGATTCGCGGCCGCCGATGACCGGCAATCCTGGAGCAGGAGAGTTTTGCCAACGCCTCCTCGGAGCCGCTCAGCCGGCTGTTCATCAGCTCGTTGGTGCCGAGCATGATCGAGAATTCGGAACCGCGCCGTTTCAGCCGCAATTCCTGTCCGCCGTCCGGCGTTTTTGCCGAATCGAGCTGGACCCAGGGGATCACGGCCTAGACCACCGCGACGGCCGGCTGGCTCCAGCGGGCGGCGAGCAGCCGGTAGGGGATGAGCGCGACCACGGCGATGATCAGCTTCACGCTGAGGTCGCCGAGCGCCCAGGAAACCCAGCGCATGGCCTCGACATGGAAGACACCCATCAGCGGCGCCGTTTCGAGCGCAAAGCTGTCGTTGGGGCCGGTAAAAGCGAAAGCGGCCGAGAACGCGACGGTGAAGAAGACCATGGTGTCGAACACCGAGCCGACCAGCGTGCCGACGGTTGGCGCCCGCCACCAGCTCTGCCGGCGCAGCCGGTTGAACACAGTGACATCGAGCAATTGCGCGGACAGGAACGCCGCGCCCGAAGCCGCCGCGATGCGCACCAGCCGGTCGGCGGCGGTCTCGAATTCGATGAAGCCGTGGCGGAACAGGAAGGGCGGCACGAGGATGGAGCAGACCACCGCCGTCATGAAGCCGACAAAGACGATCCTGCGCGCCACGGCGGGTCCGTAGCGGCGGTTGGCAAGGTCGGTGACCAGGAAGGAGAAGGGATAGGTGAAAGCACCCCAGGTGAGCAGATCGGCCAGCGACAGGCCGCCGATCCGGCCCTGCATGGGGAACTGCACAAGGATGTTGGACGCCACGACGACAAGCGCCATGGCGGCCACGAAGGGCAGGTATCGCGAAAAGGAAGGCATTTTTTTATCCTGGGTAATGGAACCAGCGGAGCGTTTTGCCGAAAGACCGGATCACGCTCGCTTTGTTCGAGCATCGAATCCGTCAACCGCTTCGCGGTTGCGATCCGATGCTCAAGGCCAACGAGTGGTTGGCCGGGCGGTCGTCCCCCGCCTGAAAGACGAATTAAGCAGCAGCCTGCTCGGCGATCTTCTTGGCGATCTGCTTCTTCAAGAGGCGCGCGCGCTGCGAGAGTTCCTTGACGTCGGCCTTGGCCAGGAAGGCATCGAGGCCGCCGCGATGTTCGACCGAACGCAGCGCATTGGCCGAGATGCGCAGGCGCACATTCTGGTTCAGCGCTTCCGAGATCAGCGTCACGTTGACGAGGTTCGGCAGGAAGCGACGCTTGGTCTTGTTGTTGGCGTGGCTCACATTGTTGCCGGTCTGGACTGCCTTGGCAGTGAGTTCGCAGGTGCGGGACATGGTTTTAACCTTCAGTTCTCTCGTGACCTGCCAAACCTTTGTGCCCACGCCGGGTGGCGCGCGGTTCTGGTCAGGCGGCCTTATGGAAAAAGTTGGCGTTCCATAGTTGCATTTCGCCAATGCGTCAAGCTCCGGTCCTGCGCGCAAGCGGCATGCATTTCACATTAAGGCCGGAATTCACCCTATAAGCCGTTCCATAGGGACATGCCAAGCCGGGTTGCCCGCCTCCGGCCGAAAAGATCGAGGACCGATCCTGCCATGCTTCGTTCGACTTCCGCCCTTGCCGCCATGCTTGCCATCGCCTTGCCATCGGCTGCGTCCGCCGGTTCGCCGCAATCTTTCAAGGGCGAGTACACGGTCTCATTTCTCGGCCTGTCGATTGCGAAATCGACCTTTTCCAGCCGCTATGAGAACGGCGTCTATTCGATCAACGGCAGCGTCTCGGCGGCGGGTCTCGCCAGGCTGTTCGACGACACGCGCGGCACGATCTCGTCCAAAGGCACGATTTCGGGCCAGAAGATGGTGCCGCAGGCGTTCCGCGCCGACTACACTTCGGGTAAGAAGGCGTCATCGATCGACATCCGCTTTGCCAATGGCAATGTGACCTCGACGCAGGTCATCCCGGCGCCGGGCAAGCGCGACCCCAACAACTGGGTGCCGCTCGGCGCCGGCGACCTGGCATCGGTGCTGGATCCGATGGCCGCGACCGTCATCCATGCCGACAGTCTCGACAAGGTCTGCGGCCGCACCGTGAGGCTTTACGACGGCGAGATGCGCGCCAATCTGACGCTGAGCTATGCTTCGAAAGGAACGATCTCGGTGCCGGGCTACAAGGGCGATACCGTTACCTGCCGAATGGGTTTCCAGCCGGTGGCAGGCTACCGCAAGGGTCGCAAGGCGCTCAACTATCTCAAGGATAAGAGCCGGATGATGGTGACGTTTGCGCCACTCGGCCAAACCGGGGTATATGCGCCGATCCACGCCACGGTTGGAACGCAGATCGGCACCTTGACCATCAGCGCCAGGCGTTTCGAAGCGGTACAATAGGCACGCTCTCAGGATAGAAGAGGGCGCGCCACGGGAGACGGAATGGCGCGCGCTACACTGATCGGTTTTTCGGCGGTCGCCATGTGGGCCCTGCTGGCGTTGCTTACCGACGCGTCCGGCAAGGTGCCGCCGTTTCTTCTGTCGGCGATCACATTCTCCATCGGCACCGGGGTCGGGCTTGTCGCGCGGCTGTTCATGCCAGCCGCCGACAAGAGCCGGAAGATCCCGCCGCAGGTCTGGCTGGTCGGCATTGCCGGCCTGTTCGGCTACCACTTCTTCTATTTCACCGCGCTGCGTAACGCGCCGGCGGTGGAGGCAAGCCTGATCGCCTATCTGTGGCCGCTGCTTATCGTGCTCGGTTCGGCGCTGATGCCGGGCGAGAAACTGGCCTGGAACCATGTCGTCGGCGCGCTGCTCGGCCTTGCCGGCACGGTGCTCATCGTCACCAAGGGCGGCGGCCTCGCCTTCGATGCGCGCTACAGCTTCGGCTATGCCATGGCCGCCGTCTGCGCGGTGCTGTGGTCGTCCTATTCGCTCCTGTCGCGGCGCTTTCCGTCGGTGCCGACCAGCATCGTCACCTGGTTCTGCGCGGCGACCGCCGTACTGTCGCTCGTCTGCCATCTGGCGCTGGAACAGACGGTGCTGCCGGACGGCGCCGGCCAGTGGCTGGCCGTGCTTGGGCTCGGCCTAATGCCGGTGGGCGCGGCCTTCTACGCCTGGGACATCGGCGTCAAGCGCGGCAACATCCAGGTGCTGGGTGCGGCAAGCTATGCGGCGCCGCTGCTGTCGACGCTGGTGCTGATCGCGGCCGGCGTCGCCGAGCCGTCGCTGCGCATCCTCGCCGCCTGCGTGCTCATCACCGGTGGCGCGGCCCTGGCGGCAAAATCGCTGTTCCTGCGCAAGTCGGCGGCGGCCGAGAGCGGAGCCAAGGCATCCGAGAGCGGAACTGGCGCATCCGAAGGCGGAGCCCGGGCATGATCATGCCGTTTGCCGGCGGCATCGACGCCAATGCCAATGCGACGCTGATCTTCTCGCTGGTGGCGGCGGTGATCTACGCCTTCACATCAGGCACGTCGCCGACGCTCGCCCGCTCGGCGGCAAAGACGCTCGCCGTCGCCATGCTTGCCGTGCTCGCCGCAATGCAGGGCGGCCCGCTGATGCTGGTCGCCGCCCTTGCGCTCAGCGCGGTGGGCGATGCCTTCCTGTCGCGCGATGGCGAAAAGCCGTTTCTCGGCGGGTTGGCGAGTTTTCTCGCCGCCCACATCATCTACATCGTGCTGTTCCTGCGCAGCGGCGGCGGGCTGGATGTGCTTGGCGCCGAATCCTGGCGGGGCGCGACCGCACTGGCAATGGCTGTGTTCGCGATCGTCATGCTGGCCGCGCTCTGGCGCCGCGTCGGTCCCGGCCTGCGTCTTCCGATCGCCGTCTGTGTCGTGGCAATCCTGGCGATGGGCATGGCGGCGCTGACGACAGGCAACGCCTGGGTGATTGGCGGCGCCGTGCTGTTCATGGCATCGGACGGGCTGCTCGCCACGGAAAAATTCCTGGTGGCGGCCATCTCGCCGCATCGGGCGTGGATGCGTTTTGCGGTATGGGCCTTGTACTATGCCGCCCAGCTCGCAATCACACTCGGGTTCCTGCTGGGCTAAAGGCGCGTCGGCTGCCAGCCCGGTTCAGCCAGTTCGAAGGCGGCGAAATCAAAGCCCGGCGCGACCGTGCAGCCAACCAGGGTCCATTCGCCCAAGCTGCGCGCCGATTGCCACCAGCCCGCCGGCACGACGATCTGCGGCCGTTCGCCCGCCGCGAGGTCGATGCCGAGAACCTGCTCGATCAGGGCACTGCCTTCTTCCCACATCGACAATGCCAGCGGCGCACCGGCATGGAAATGCCAGACCTCGGCGGCGTCCTTGACCCGGTGCCAGGCCGAAACCTGATGCTGCTCCAGCAGGAAATAAATGGCGGTCGAATGGCCGCGCGTGCCGCCGGCTTCATCGCGAAAGGTCTGCGTATACCAGCCACCCTCGGGATGCGGCTTCAGTCCGAGCGTCGCGATGATTTCCGCTGAGCTGTTCATCTGTCGAAGGCTAAAGCGCGTCGCGTTGAAACGGATCGATGCGGCGCGTTTTAGGTCCTTGTTTTTTATGCATGTCGTTTCCCAAAACCAGGTCACTTTTGGGCGGCATGCATAGCACGGCGCTCAGAAATTGTCCTTGCGCTTGCGGATCTCGGCGAACACCTCGGCATCTCCAGCCCTTTCCATACCGAGATGCTTGCGAATCGCCGGATCGTGCCAGCGCAGGAAAGGATTGGTCGACAGTTCCTCGCCGATCGTGGTCGGCAGCGTCGGCTTGTTGTCGACGCGCAGCGCCTCGATCCTGGCGGCGCGCTCCTTCAAAGCCGAATTGGTCGGGTCGATGGTCAGCGCGAAACGGGCGTTGGCGAGCGTGTATTCGTGGCCGCAATAGATTGTTGTGGCAGCAGGAAGTGCGGCAAGTTTCTTTAGCGATTCGTACATCACCGGCGGCTTGCATTCGAACAACCGCCCGCAACCCAGCGCAAACAGCGTGTCGGCTGTGAACGCCACCGTCGATGCCGGCAGATGATAGGAGACGTGGCCGGCGGTGTGGCCGGGGGTGGCGATCACGTCGATGCGTTCATCGCCGAGATGAATCACGGAACCCTCTTCGACCGTTTCGTCGATGCCGGGAATCTTGGCTTTTTCCGCCTCCGGGCCGACGATGCGCAGCTTGAAGCGCTCCTTCAGCGCCAGATTGGCCTCGACGTGGTCGAGATGATGATGCGTGGTCAGGATCATGGTGGGCGTCCAGCCGGTGCGCTTGATCGCTGCCAGGATCGGCGCTTCTTCGGGCGCGTCGATGATCGCTGTCTGTCCGCTTTCGGGATCATGCACCAGAACGCCAAAATTGTCGGTGCGGCACATGAACTGTTCGATTTCGACCGCCATCGCATCTCTCCATTTTGTTGCCGCAGACATAGGGCGCCGGCGCGCCGATGTCATGTGGGAAGCACCGAACAAAATCCGCGATCCCAGACGCCTCGGGACCTTTTGTTGAATCCGGCCGATATCACGGCTACATCCCTGAAATGCATTCCGACATCGTCGATCTTCGCTCCTTCTATTCGACAACGCTCGGCCGGTTCGCCGAGCGCTCGATCACCATGGCGCTGTCGTCCATATGGGCCGCCGTGCCCAATGAACGGCTGGTCGGCCTCGGCTATACCTTGCCCTGGCTGGAGCGTTTCGGCGTCGATGCCGAACGGGTCTTCGCCTTCATGCCGGCGACGCAGGGCGCCGTGGTCTGGCCGGCGATGGGGCCGACGGCGACGGCCCTGGTCTTCGACGAGGAACTGCCGCTGGTCGATTCCTGCATCGACCGCATGCTGCTCGTCCATTCGCTCGAACATGTCGAAAATCCGCGCGAGACGCTGAATGAGATCTGGCGGGTGCTGTCGCCGGCGGGCCGCGTCGTCATCGTCGTACCCAACCGGCGCGGTGTCTGGGCGCGCTTCGAGCATACGCCGTTCGGCAATGGACGGCCTTTCTCACGAGGCCAGCTGACGGAATTGCTCCGTGAGGCGAATTTCACGCCAGCGGCCTGGTCGGATGCGCTGTTCTTCCCGCCGTCGCGGCGGCACTTCATGATGCGCTTCCACAATGTGCTGGAGCGCGTCGGCCGGCGGCTGTGGCCGATCTTTTCCGGCGTCATCGTCGTCGAGGCGCAGAAGCGGCTCTATCAGGGTGTCCCGGTGGTCCAGCGCGCATCTCGCCGCGTCTTCGTGCCGGTGCTGTCGCCGCATGGTGCGACGCGGCTTGGCCGCCGGGCCGGCGCGGAGGGTGCGGCCTCGCCGGCTCGCCGGGTGAAACCCTCGTGATCATGGTAGAAACGCGCGCCGCGCGACCTTTCCCGGCCTATCTGTCGTGGTCAACGCGCAGCCTGGTTGATATTCGGATGCCTTCGGTTTTCTTCATCTGGTTTCAGCGTCGCTTCTGAACGCAAGGACATTGGGTATGGCTGATCAACCAGACAACGCTGTCCACTCCCGGCCGGTGGTTGCGGCCGTCGAAACCAGCAGCCTGCGGGACCAGGTGATGACGATCAAGCAGGCGCTGGTGGGATCGCCGGTTCGCGAGTGGTTGCTGTGGATTTCGGTCGGCATCATGGCCGTCATCATCGCGACGTCGGTTGGCCAGGTCCTGCTCAACCGCTGGAACCAGCCCTTCTACGACGCGCTGGCGCGCAGGGACATGGCGGCCTTTCTGCACCAGCTTCTTGTCTTCGCAATGATCGCTGGCGGGCTTCTGGTGTTCAATATCGGCCAGACGTGGCTCAACCAGATGATCCGGCTGAGGCTGCGCGAGGCGCTGACGCTGGACCTGATCGACCAGTGGATGCGGCCGGCGCGCGCCTTCCGGCTGGCCAATGCCGGCGCCATCGGGGTCAATCCCGACCAGCGCATGCAGCAGGATGCGGCGCATCTTTCCGACCTGTCGACGGATCTCGGCGTCGGCCTGCTGCAGTCGCTCATCCTGCTCGTGTCTTTCGTTGGCGTGCTGTGGGAGCTGTCTTCGGGCTTTGTGTTTCACGTCAACGGCTGGTCGCTGGCCATACCGGGCTACATGGTCTGGGCCGCGTTCCTCTATGCCGGCACCGCCTCCTGGCTGAGCTGGCTGGTCGGGCGACCGCTGATCCATCTCAACAGCGACCGGTACACAAGGGAAGCGGAGCTGCGCTCCTCGATGGTGCGCGTCAACGAGAATGTCGATGCCATTGCGCTGTACCATGGCGAGGCCGACGCCAAGCGGCGGCTCGAACTCGACCTTGGCACGGTGCTGGGCGCCATGCGGCGCATCTATACCGCCCAGATCAACCTGTCCTGGGTGACCGACACCTATGGCTGGATTACCTTGGTGGCGCCGATCCTCGTCGCCTCACCGGTCTATTTTTCGGGCGATATCAGCTTCGGCGGGCTGATGATGGCGGTAGGCGCCTTCAACCAGGTCCACTCCTCATTGCGCTGGTTCATCAACAACATCGGCAGCATCGCGGATTGGCGCGCCACGCTGATGCGTGTCGCCGACTTCCGCATCGCGCTCGTCGAGACCGATGCGCTGCATGGCACGGAAAAACGCATCACCTTCAGTGAGAACGCGAATGGCAGCATGACTTTCGAGAATCTCCAGGTGGCCTCGCCGGAAGGATGCGCCAAGCTTGCCGACCAGCATGTCGAAATCCGTACCGGCGAACGTGTGATGATCACCGGCGAGCCGGGCGCCGGCAAGACGCTGTTCTTCCGTGCCATTGCCGGCCTGTGGCCTTGGGGAAGCGGGAAGATCGGCATGCCGGCGGGAGAAGCCCCCATCTTTGTGCCGCGCGTCCCGTATTTTCCGGCCGGCACGCTGCGCGAGGTCCTCGATCATCCGAACGGGGTTGCTCCGGCCAGCGATGCCGAAATTTCGGCGGTGCTTGCCGAAGTCGGTCTCGGACGACTGTCGTCTTCGCTGGATCGGTCGGCCCGCTGGGAGCGTGAGCTGGGCGATGACGAACAGCGTTCGCTTGCCTTCGCAAGGCTCGCCTTGCGCAAACCGAAATGGGTCATCATTGACGAAGCGATGGACGCGTTCGATGGCCCCACGCTGAGGCGGGTGTTGTCGGTGCTGGAAAAGCATTTGCCGGAAGCGGCCATCCTTAACATCGGGCGCGGCCAGCACAACAATCAGTTCTTTCCGCGCGGCTTGGCAATTGTGAAGGATTCCGGCGCGCCTGCGCTGAAGCCTGCCCGCGTCAGGGCTGGCGCCATCGAACCGCCGCCTGTCGCCACCCGCCGCAAGAAGTAGACTGCTTTCGGACCTTGACCGGTAGGTTCGCGGGGACTCCTTGTGCATGTCGTTGCCCCAAAGTCCGCTGGTCGTTTTGGGCGAGAGGCAATCAGGCAGGCCGGGCGCCAAAGGTGTCGCGAAACTCATTGTAGAGATCGCGGCGCCAGCGCCGGCCACAGACATAACCGTTGACCAGTTCCGGCAGCGAATAGCCAAGCGCCTTCGACGAGCGGTTGGCCATGTAGCCCTCGAATGCCTCCGGTATCCGGCCCCTGAGAATATCGGCAATGATCTGCCGCGAAACCATGTAGGGCGGGATGTGCGGATAGGCGTGGGCGATATACGGATGCTTGTCCATCAGGTTCGCATAGGCTTCGACATAGCCGCCGCGACGGCGCGAAATCGAATTCTGCGAATTGTATTTCGTCCAGTCGATATCCCCGGACAATTGCGCGCCGCACCGCCGCGCCAAGCGCAGCAGCAATTCCCGGTCCTGCATCCGGGTGATGTCGCTGTCATAGCCGCCGATTGCCAGCAAGGCCTCGCGGCGGGCGGTTATCGCGGAACCGGCGAGGAAGATCGTCTGCGCCACGAGCGTCCGCTCGAGCATCATGGGGCTCACGAAGGCCTCGGGGTTGACGCAGTTGGTGGCGCGGCCGCTCTTCACGGAAACATATGAGCTGATCAGCACTTCGAGCGCCGGATCTTCATCGAATCGGGCCAGGGTGCGCGCAAGCCGATGCGGCAGGTAGACGTCGTCGGAATCAAGGAATGTCACCACCGGTGCCCGCGCACGCTCGATTCCAGCATTCCTCGCGGCGTTGGCGCCTCGCCATTTCGCGCCGACATAGATCAGCCGCGGATCGCTGATGCGGGCCAGCGCCTCCTCCGTGCCATCGGTGGAACCATCGTCGACGACGATATGCTCAAGCCTCGGCATGCTCTGGGAAAGCACGCTCTCCACGGCGTGCAACACCGTTTCGCGCCGGTTGTGGGTCGGCGTGATGACCGTAATGAGGGGAGAGCACTCCATCTTCCCGGTCATGCCGCGTCAGCCGGTTCCAGCGCAAAAATGCGCGTCCTGTCTGTTCCTTCGATCTTCAGGATGGTCGAATGGATCGGATGTCCCTTTCCGTGACCTTCATCATATTCGTTCGAAGGGTACAAAAACCAGCCGCCCATGTCACCCCATCGCACCGAGGCTCAACCCATGAGGAGTGATGAATTCCGTGCCGAGCGCTTCAAGTGCAACACCATCGCCGCTCGGCATGTTTGCGAACCGCCGATACGAAGATGTCGCTGCCTGTCGCGGATCGCCTCTATTCTCCATGACGTCAGAGGTAATCGCTTCGCCGTCGATGTTGGGGCAGATTGGTCCTTGCGAGGCCGGTCGCTGGCCTCGACCAGAGGGAGTTATGTCATGACCGCCTATGCTGTTGCCCATATGCGCCAAGTCAAGATGGGGCCGCAGATCGCCGAGTATCTGCACAGGATCGATGCCACGCTGGAGCCTTTCGGCGGCCGGTTCCTGATCCATGGCGGCGATGTGGAGGTGGTCGAGAACGACTGGCCGGGCAACCTCATCATAATCGAGTTTCCCGACAGGCAACATGCGCGCGGCTGGTACGACTCGCCCGCCTAGTCACCTGAATCTGAAGTTCGGTTCATTGTCTTCTGGCAGAAGCGCTTGACCGACGCGAGGATTTGGTCGGCG
>NZ_VFUX01000005.1:0-178877 GCF_006441275.1 Mesorhizobium sp. B2-4-17
TGCCTGCCAGCCATGAATCAAACTCCTGCTCTTGTGACAGAAGCCAAACAAAATGAAGCTTACTTTTGTTCCAGGGGGCTAGAATGACGAAGGATAGGGCGGCGTTCTTCGCTACGCTGCAGATAACGCCACCTCCAGCGCCGCCACGCCTCTCACGATCGCCGCCCGTTCCTCCGCACTCAGCCTCGCCAGCAACTCCCTTTCAAACGCCTTTGCCAGCGGCACCATCTCCCGATAGGCCGCGAGACCCGCTTTGGTCAGCGCCAGATGCTCGACACGGCGATCATTCTCGTCCGGCACACGCGTCAACCACCGCCGCCGCTCGAGCTCGGCGACCGCGCGCGACACCTTGGTCTTGTGCATGGCCGACTGCTCGCCGAGCTCCGTGGCCGTCATCGTGCCGCGCTGGCCGATCCCGGAAAGGGTACGCCATTCCGGCCGGGTCAGGCCGTGGCGCTCCTTGTAGATGCGCGAGAATTCGCGGCTGACTGCGTCGGCAAGCCTGTAGAGCCGATAGGGCAGGAAGCTTTCAAGTTTTAGGATTTCGGGTTCCATGATACGCACCGAGGATGCAGCGTTCGCCGTTGATAGTTACATTTTCAATGGTTACAAATGAAACCAATTTGGTCAATCGGGGAGGAAGCGATGGCCTTTTCCTATATGCCGGGTTTCGGCAACGACTTCGAAACCGAGGCGCTGCCCGGCGCGCTGCCGCAGGGGCGGAATTCGCCGCAGCGGCCAGCCTACGGGCTCTATGCCGAGCAACTCTCGGGCTCACCCTTCACCGCGCCGCGCGGCACCAATGAGCGCTCCTGGCTTTATCGCATCAGGCCAAGCGTAAAACACACTGGCCGATTCAAGCCGGCTAACTATCCCTTATGGAAGACAGCCCCCAATGTCGGCGATCATGAACTGGCGCTCGGCCAGTATCGCTGGAACCCGGTGCCGATGCCGAAGGAGCAGACCGATTTCATCCAGGGCATGCGCACCATCACCACGGCCGGCGACGTGCTCGGCCAGACCGGCATGGCAGCCCATGTCTATGTCGCCAACACATCGATGATCGATGATCATTTCTTCAACGCCGACGGTGAGTTGCTGATCGTGCCGCAGGTCGGCGCCTTGCGCCTTGTCACCGAGATGGGCGTCATCGAACTGCGGCCAGGCGAGATCGCCGTATTGCCGCGCGGCCTCGTGTTCAAGGTCGAATTGGTCGACAAGGAAGTACGCGGCTATGTCTGCGAGAACTACGGCGCCAAGCTGACCTTGCCCGACCGTGGCCCGATCGGCGCCAATTGCCTTGCCAATCCGCGCGACTTCAAGACGCCTTGCGCCTGGTTCGAGGAGAAGGAGACACCGTGCCGGCTGACCGTGAAATGGTGCGGCAATTTCCACGTCACCGACCTTGGTCATTCACCGCTCGACGTTGTCGCCTGGCACGGCAACTACGCACCCTACAAATATGATCTGGCGACGTTTTCGCCCGTCGGTGCGATCCTGTTCGACCACCCCGATCCGTCGATCTTCACCGTCCTGACGGCGCCGAGCGGCGAGGAGGGCACCGCCAATATCGACTTCGTCATTTTCCCGCCGCGCTGGCTGGTGGCGGAAGATACGTTCCGGCCGCCCTGGTACCACCGCAACATCATGAGCGAGTTCATGGGCCTGATCCACGGCCAGTATGATGCCAAGGAAGAAGGGTTTGTGCCCGGCGGCATCAGCCTGCACAATCTGATGCTGGCCCATGGCCCGGATGCGCCTGGCTTCGAAAAGGCCTCGCGCGCGGACCTGAAACCGGTCAAGCTCGACAACACCATGGCCTTCATGTTCGAGACGCGTTTTCCGCAGATGCTGACCCGCTACGGCGCCGAACTGGAAACCCGGCAGGACAATTACATCGACTGTTGGGCGGATCTGAAGAAGCGGTTCAATGGCACGCCGGAGGGCGATTGGTCTTGAGGTTCGTCCGATGAGCGACCGGCTGGTGCTGCTGGGCTCCAAGGGCGGTCCGGCGCTGAGGCCTGGCGGACCGTGGCCGAGTTCATCTCTGCTTGAGATCGGCGGGCGAGCTATCGTCGTCGATTGCGGGCTTGGCGTGACGCGCGGTCTGGTCGATGCCGGCATCGGCCTGAAGGCGCTCGACCTGATCTTCATCACCCATCTGCATTCCGACCATGTGCTGGAACTCGGGCCGCTGATCCATACCGCCTGGACGGCCGGACTGGCGACGCTGGTCACCGTGTTCGGTCCGCCCGGCACCGGCCACTACTGGCAGCGCTTCTGCCAGGCGATGGAATTCGACATCGAGATCCGAATTGCCGATGAGGGTCGGCCGGACATCCGCGAACTGGTTTCGATTGAGGAATTCGGCGAAGGCCAGGTGGTCGAGCAGAATGGCCTGAAGGTGACCGCGCTTCGCGTCGATCATCCGCCGGTGACGGACTGCTTTGCCCTGCGCTTCGAGCACGCCCCCAAATGCGTGGTGTTCTCCGCCGACACGGCCTTCTTTCCGCCGCTCGTCGATTTTGCCACAGGTGCCGACATCCTCGTCCATGAAGCCATGCTGGAGCAAGGCATCGAGCGTGTGGTTGCCAGAACCGGCAATGGCGCGCGGTTGAAAGAGCATCTGCTCGCCAGCCACAGTTTTGCCGGGGACGCCGGGCGCATCGCCAGCGATGCCGGTGTGAAGAGGCTGGTGCTCAATCATCTCATTCCCGCCGACGATCCCGGGATCAACGAGGCCGATTGGATCGCCGCTGTCAGGAAAACATGGGCCGGCGACTTGACGATCGCACGCGACGGCCTTGTTGTGGAACTCGCATGATCCCGAAAAGTGGGAACCGGTTTTCGGAAAGGATCATGCGTAAAGCAAAAGACCAAAGCAGCAGCAAAGCTGCACAAGGAGGGGAAATCGCATGAAGCTTGCCACATTGAAGGACGGGACGCGCGACGGAAAACTCGTTGTCGTCTCGCGCGACCTGACGCGCTTCACCGATGCCTCGTTCCTGGCGCGCACGCTGCAGGCCGCCCTCGACGACTGGCGCAGGATTTCCCCGCATCTGGCGACCATCGCGGAATCGCTGGAGAACAATGCGATGCCGTCTGCCCGCTTTCACGAGCACGACGCGCATTCGCCGCTGCCACGCGCCTATCAATGGGCTGATGGATCGGCCTATGTGAACCACGTCGAATTGGTGCGCAAAGCGCGCGGCGTTGAGATGCCGGCGAGCTTCTGGACCGACCCGCTGATCTACCAGGGCGGGTCCGATTCCTTCATTCCACCCCGCGATCCGATCCGCATGGCCGACGAAGCCTTCGGCATCGACATGGAGGCGGAAGTGGCCGTCGTCGTCGACGATGTGCCGATGAGCGCCAGCCTCGATGAGGCGCGCGCCGCCATCCGGTTGGTCATGCTTGTCAATGATGTCACGCTGCGCGCGCTCACCGGGCCGGAGCTGGCCAAGGGCTTCGGCTTCTTCCAGTCGAAACCATCCTCGGCCTTTTCGCCGGTCGCGGTGACGCCGGATGAGCTGGGCGACGCCTGGGACGGCGGCAAGGTCAGCCTGCCGCTGCTTGCCGATCTCAACGGCAAGCCATTCGGCCGCGCCAATGCCGGCGTTGACATGACCTTCGATTTCCCGGCGCTGATCGTGCATGCCGCCAGGACAAGGCCGCTGGTGGCCGGCACCATCATCGGCTCGGGCACGGTCTCCAACAAGCTCGACGGCGGCCCCGGCAAGCCCATCTCGGCTGGTGGCGCCGGCTATTCCTGCATTGCCGAACTGCGCATGATCGAGACAATCGAGACCGGTGAGCCGAAAACGTCATTCCTGCGCTTTGGCGACACGGTGCGCATCGAGATGAAGGACAAGGCCGGGCATTCGATCTTCGGCGCGATCGAGCAGAAGGTCGAGAAGTACGAGGGGGTAGGGGCTACGAGAGGTTGAGGTTTCATTGATGAACCTTCTGAATCACATGCGCCGCATGGCCGGCAACAATCTCTGGTCGAACGACCGGCTCTATCGTGCCGTACTGTCGCTCCAGCCGGGTGAATTCGAGGCCAAGCGCACCAGCTTCTTTCCGTCGATCAAGGAGACGCTCAACCACATACTGGCGGTGGACCGTCTCTATCTCGATTTTCTGGAAGAGGGCGGCGTCGGGGCAGCAGTCTATGACGATTTCGTGCCGTTCGACGACCCCGTGGACCTAGCGGCGGCGCAGGCCGATTTCGATCGCAGGCTCGTTGCTTTCTGTGATGGGTTGTCGGAGCTCGACCTCGACCGCCGCGTCAACACCGACCGGCGCGAGGATGGCATGATTCCGGAAAAGATTGGGGACATCCTCGCCCATGTCCTCCTGCACGACATCCATCATCGCGGTCAGGTCCATGCGATGCTGTCCGGCACCTCGGTCGCACCGCCGCAGTTGGACGAGTTCCTGCTCGATTATGACGTCAAGGTTAGGCAGGAGGAGGTTGAGAGGCTTCGGCTCTGATACCAACCGCCTGGCTAATCACGCTACAGCGACATCGTAACGGGCCAGATGCGGGTCGGAAGTAAGGATGGTCAAGTTTTCCACTTGCGCCTGCGCGATCAGCAATCTGTCGAACGGATCGCCATGGTGGTGGGGTAGGCCGCTGATGGCATTCGCATGCTGTAACGTCACAACGAGCGGCTGAAATCGCATCTTTGGAAGCAACGTCGGCAGATCATCCGGCGCATTGAGTTTTCCGATCGATCGTTTGATGGCAATTTCCCAGATGCTTGCCGCGCTCGCAAACACCACCGCTTCCGAAGCCAAGATGGCGCGGTGATGCTCGCTGAGACGTCGATCGTCCGAAATCGACCAGAGGATGATATGTGTGTCGGCGAGAAAGGGGCCGACCGTCATTTTACGTACTCGTCCCATTCGGGACCGAGTTCGTCAAAATCGTCCGCAATCCAGATTTTGCCCTTCAATGCGCCGATACGGGGCAGAGGTTCGGCCGCTGCCGGAGGTACAATGCGCGCTGCGACCTTGCCGTGCCGAGTGAGTACGATCTCCTCACCTGCTTCCGCGCGGCTGACGAGTTCGGACAATTTGGCCTTGGCTTCGGCGATAGAAACATTCATGTGCTCGACCCTTCATGACTAGAATTTAGGTCATAATCGGTCGAGCCGCAAGAACTCCCATCTATTCCGCGGCCTGCACTTTGATCACGCCGCGTTTGATCTGGTCCTGCTCGATTGACTCGAACAGGGCGCGGAAATTGCCTTCGCCAAAGCCCTCGTCACCCTTGCGCTGGATGAACTCGAAGAAAATCGGCCCGATCACGGTTTTGGAAAAGATCTGCAGCAGGATCTTGGTCATGCCGCCATCGACCACGCCCTCGCCGTCGATCAGGATGCCGTGCTTCTTCATGCGCTCGATCGGCTCGTCATGGCCGTTAACGCGTTCATGCGACATCTCGTAATAGGTGTCGGGCGGACCTGGCATGAATTTCAGGCCGTTGGCGGCGAGCTTGTCGGTGGCCTCGTAGATTTCGTCGGTGCCGACGGCGATGTGCTGGATGCCTTCGCCATTGTACTTCTTCAGATACTCGGCGATCTGGCTGGTCTCGTCCTTGGATTCGTTGAGGGGAATGCGGATCTTGCCACAGGGCGAGGTAATGGCGCGGCTGACAAGGCCGGTGATCCTGCCGTCGATGTCGAAGAAATGGATCTGCTTGAAGCCGAACAGATTGCGGTAGAAATCCCACCATTTGTCCATCTGGCCGCGATAGACATTGTGGGTGAGGTGGTCGAGGAAATAGAAGCCGACCCCTTGCGGCCGCGGGTCGCGCGCACCGAGCCATTCGAATTCGGCATCATAAGCCGAGCCCTTCTTGCCATAGGCATCGATGAAATAGAGCAGCGAGCCGCCGATGCCGACGATGGCGGGCACGTCGAGCGCCTTGTCGTCGCCTTCGTAGGGCGTCGCACCCTTCGAGACGGCATGCTCGAAAGCATGCCCGGCATCGACCACGCGCCAAGCCATCGAGGCGGCGCAGGGGCCATGCTTGTCGACGAACCTCATCGCATGCGAGCCTGGTTCGGCATTGACGACATAGTTGATGTCGCCCTGGCGCCAGACGGTAATGTCTTTGGTGCGGTGCTTGGCCACCGCCATATAACCCATCCGGGTGAACAGTTCGGCCAGCTTCTGCGGTTCTGGATGCGCGAACTCGACGAACTCGAAACCGTCGGTGCCTGCGGGGTTGTCTTTACTGATTTTTGCGGGCGGGGCGTCGTGCGGGAAGGGACCCATGGCTATCCTCCAAAAATGTGAGGTGGCCGCGTTGGACCACACATAGCGTGAGGATAATGCAAATAGGCTGCACGGTGCTTGCATTCAAACGCTTGAAATGGTCATGTCGTGCGTGAAATATGCACGATAGGAGAAAAAATCGTGGATGAGGCGCGCATCGATCAGTTTGACCGCAAGATAATGGCGCTCTTGCAGGGCGATGCGCGGCTGACCAACAATGATCTATCGGAGCGGGTAAACCTGTCGGCATCGCAATGCTCGCGCCGCCGCCAGCGCCTCGAGGAAGACGGCTATATCAAGGGCTATCGGGCGGTGCTCGACCGCGACAGGCTAGGCTTCTCGCTGGTCAACGTCATTTCGGTGACCTTAGCCACCCACAACCGCGACAATGCCCGGCGCTTCGGCGAATTGGTGGCGCGGTTGCCGGAAGTGCAGGAGGCGCACGCGCTGACCGGCGAGATGGATTACATCTTGAAAGTGGTGACGCCCGACCTGAAGTCGCTGTCGGAATTCGTCAACGGCGTGCTCCTGCCGCACGAATCCGTGCAGCACGTGAAGACGGCGATCGTGCTGGAGACGCTTAAAGAAACCGGCGCGCTGCCGATCTAACCTTTCGATTGCTGGATCAGCCCGTAAAGATTGGTGCAGCGGGCGCCGGAGCGGCAATAGGCGAACACCGGGCCTTCCAACTCGTCCAGCGCTTCAGCCTGATCCTCAACATTCTCGGCGGTGATCTGGCCGCTGATCACAGGGATGTAGCGGAAGGCGAGCCCGGCGCCTTCGACCGCCGCCCTGAGCGTGTCCGCCGAAGGCTGGCCCGGCTGCTCATCGTCAGGCCGGTTGCAGATGACGCTTCTAAAGCCGGCGGCCTTGATGGCTGCGACGTCTTCGGGCTGGATCTGGCCAGAGACCGAATAATCCTCGCTGATTTCGCGGTATTCCATGGCAGCATCCTCGCAATCTGGTTTGTCGGGGAGTCTTGCCACTCCCCGACGTGGCCGGCAATCCGCGCCGACAGAAATCGTTCAGCGCAGATAGATGTTTCCAGCGAGGAATCCAACTCAAGCCGATCCGGACGGAACGAATCTGTTCGGCATGAGTGGCTGATGAGGATGTTGTTACATCAGTCGACAAGCCACTCGGGTGGAATTGCGGCCTCGAACAGCTTCCTTTCTGGTCCAAGGGGATTTGGCGCCGGCGGCCTTGCCCGAAGCCCATGGCGACTCTAAACAGGCGCGACCCTCAAAACGAAGGAACTTCCCATGAGCATTCGTCGCATCGATGTTGGCCCGCGCATGAGCCAGATCGTCATCCACGGCAACACCGTCTATCTGGCCGGCCAGGTCGGCGAGCCCGGCGGCAACGTCGCCTCGCAGACCCGCGACATCCTGGCAACCATCGACGAATTGCTGGCCAAGGCCGGCACAGACAAGACCAAGATCGTCCAGGCAATCATCTGGCTGGCCGACATGGGCACCTTCGCCGAGATGAATTCGGAATGGGACAAGTGGGTGCCGCAGGGCCACACGCCCGCCCGCGCTACTGGGGAAGCCAAGCTCGCCGGCCCGGAATATCTGGTCGAGATTATTATCACGGCGGCGATTTAAGCCGACGATGAAGCCGCCAATCTCCCCCTTGTGGGGAGATGCCTGGCAAGGCAGAGGGGCGCGCTGTCCCGCCAGCCGTCCCGTCTTCTACATAAGTTCCCGGCAGGCACATTCGAAGTTCGCGCTCTACGGCGTCCTGGCCTGCCGGCCATCTCCCCCCACCAGGGGCAGATCACTCATCCCTGCGAAGGCGTGAACCTTGCCACCAGCGTGTGGCTTTCCGCCGGATAGACGAAGCGTACATGGGTGACCGGGTGCTCCGCGCTCCAGGTGCGGCGCTCGACCACAAGGCAAGGCGCGCCGGGATCGATGTCGAGCGCATCGGCGATAAGCTCATCCGCCGCCATGGCGCGTATCCGATGCTCCGCCTCGCTCCATGGTACACGGCCGATCAGCCAAGGTCCGGCGGCAATTTCCAGAAACTCTTCGTCCCCGGCTTCCGAAACCGCCGAAAGGTTGATCAGGCGCTGCTCGAGCGCGAACGGCCGCTCGCCCGCGAAATGCAGGCCTTCAAGCCATAGCACCGACCCTGCGGCGGACGGTCCGAGCAGCGCCCTGTCTTCAGCGTTGCTGCGCCGCTTCAGGCGCTCCAGCCGCTCGTATCGGTAGGGCAGGCCGAGCGCTTCGACTTCGATCCTGATGTCGTGAAGTTCCAGTACGGCCGCCTGCGACTGCGGCCGGCGGACAAAACTGCCCGAGCGGCGGCGGCGTTCGATCAAACCGGCTTTGGCGAGTTGCGACAGCGCCTTGTTCACCGTCATGCGCGAGCATTTATATTCGGCGGTCAGCTCATGTTCAAACGGGATACGGTGGCCGGGCGCCCAGGTTCCGGACAGGATCTTTTCGCGGATATCGGAAAGAATGCGCTGATGCAGCGAGACTGTCTCGCTGTCCTCCATCTCCGTCGTTTCGGCCATGTTCATCTGGAATCAGCCCTCGGAAAGTGCCGTCATCGCCTCGCGGAACCGCTCGCCAACCGCTTCACGGTTCAGATGCTTGCCGCCGCTCACCTGTTTCTGCCCATGCACCCAGACGCAGTCGACCTTGCTGCCATTGGCGAAGATCCAGGCGTCGAGGATCGCGTCACCGGTCTTACCGGCCAGCGAGGGGTTGGCGGCGTCGAGCGAGACGAGATCGGCGGTTGCGCCGACGGCGATCTGCGAGGCGCCGGCACCGAGCGCGGTGCTGCCGCCGTCAAGCGCGGCGTCGAACAAGGCACGCCCGGTCGAGCCGCCGGCCACGGCAAGCACATTGCGGGCGCGATGGGCGAGGCGCTGCGAATATTCGAGCTGGCGCAATTCGTCGGGCAGGCCGATCAGTACGTTGGAATCGGAGCCGATGCCGAAGCGGCCGCCATGCTCCCTGAACAGCGGTGCGGCAAAAGTGCCGTCGCCAAGATTGGCCTCGGTGATCGGGCAGAGGCCGGCGATGGCGCCGCTTTTGGCCATGCCGATGGTTTCTGCGCCGGTCATGTGGGTGGCGTGGATCAGGCACCAGCGCCGGTCGACATCGGCAGCCCCAAGCAGAAATTCGACCGGGCGCGCACCGGCCCAGGCAAGGCAGTCCTCGACTTCCTTCACCTGTTCGGCGACGTGGATGTGGATCGGCCCGTTCGGCGCCAGAGCGGCGACCTCTGTCAGTTCCTCCGGCGTCGCGGCGCGCAGACTGTGCGGGGCGACGCCGACGACAGCGTGATTCAACACGCGAACCGATTCGCGGCTTTTCTCAACAAGCCGCGAGAACCGATTCACATCATTTATGAATCGCCTTTGGCCTTCATTCGGCGCGGCACCGCCGAAGGAGGAATGCGCATAAAACACCGGCAGCAGCGTCAGGCCGATGCCGGTTTCGCTGGCCGCGGCAGCAATCCGTTCCGCCATCTCGGCAAGGTTGGCATAGGGTTGTCCATCGCGGTCGTGATGCAGATAGTGAAATTCGCCGACGCGGCAAAAACCGGCCTCCAGCATCTCGACATAGAGCTGCGCGGCAACCGCCTCGACCTGATCCGGTGTCATCGACAGCGCGAAACGGTACATCACCTCGCGCCAGCTCCAGAAACTGTCGGCGGAGGGGCCGCGAAGTTCGGCGAGCCCGGCCATGCCGCGCTGGAAGGCGTGGCTGTGCAGATTGGGCATGCCGGGCAGCACAATGGCATGACGCTCGTCGTCGGCATGCGCGGCCACGCCGGCATCGATCGCGGAAATCAGCCCTCCGCTCATGGCGATCCGAACATTATTCTGCCAGCCTCCCGGCAGGAGTGCCTGTTCCGCGAAGATTGTCGTCACGCTCGTCTCCGAATCCGGTTCGCCGATAACAATAGCACTTGCAGTGCAAGTTAATATGTATATACATAATCGCCATCCTTTCAAATGGAAAAGATAATGGCTGGAGAGAGCAGGGCAGGAGGACTTCGTCTTTGGCGCAATGCGCGCCTGGCGACCATGGCCGAGAGTGCGGCCGGACTCGGCATCGTCGAGAAGGGCGCGGTCGCGGCGCGAGATGGGCTGATCGTCTATGCGGGCGCCGAGGCCGAAATGCCGATGGCGTTCGCGGGAGGGGAAACCGTCGACTGCGAGGGCCGCTGGATCACGCCCGGCCTGATCGACTGCCACACCCATCTGGTCCATGCCGGCAACCGCGCCAACGAGTTCGAGATGCGGCTGGCCGGCGCCACCTATGAAGAGGTCGCCAGGGCCGGCGGTGGCATCGTGTCATCGGTCAAATCCTTGCGGGCCGCCAGCGAGAACGAACTGGTCGCCCAGTCCCTGCCCCGCCTCGACGCGCTGATCGCCGAGGGCGTAACCACCGTGGAAGTGAAATCGGGCTACGGACTCGACCTCGAAAACGAGCAGAAATCGCTGCGCGCGGCCCGCCAACTTGGCGATCGGCGGCCGGTGACGATCCGCACGACCTTCCTCGGCGCCCATGCGCTGCCGCCGGAAGCCAAGGGCGACAAGGACGCCTTTATCGATCTGGTCGCCAGGCAGATTCTCCCTGCCGTTGCCGCCGAAGGACTGGCCGATGCGGTCGACGGTTTTTGCGAGGGCATAGCGTTTTCGCCGGAACAGATGGCGCGCGTCTTCGACGCCGCCAAGGCCGCGGGCCTGCCGGTCAAGCTCCACGCCGACCAGCTGTCCAACCTGCACGGCGCCGAACTCGCCGCCCGCTATGGCGCGCTGTCGGCGGATCATCTCGAATACACCGATGAAGCAGGCGCCGTGGCCATGGCCAAGGCGGGAACCGTGGCGACGATCCTGCCCGGTGCCTACTACTTCATTCGCGAGACGAAGAAGCCGCCGATCGACCTGTTCCGCCGGCATGGAGTCAAGATGGCGGTCGCCACCGACAACAATCCCGGCACTTCGCCACTGACCTCGCTGCTGCTGACCATGAACATGGCGGCGACATTGTTCGGCATGACGGTCGATGAATGTCTTGCCGGCGTTACCCGCGAGGCCGCCCGCGCGCTGGGACTGTTGAAGCAGACCGGCACGCTGGGAGCGGGAAAATCCGCCGACCTGGCGATCTGGGACATCGAGCGTCCCGCCGAACTCGTTTATCGCATGGGCTTCAATCCGCTGCATGCCCGTATCTGGAGAGGACAATGAACGAACTGACCTTGAAGCCCGGCAATGCGACGCTGGCCGACTGGCGCGCCATTTACCGTGGTGCCGTGCCGAGACTTGACGATGCTTGCCGTCCAAAGATCAAGGCGAGCGCCGAAGCGGTCGCCAGGATCGTTGCCAAGGGTGAGCCTGTGTATGGCATCAACACCGGCTTCGGCAAATTGGCCAGTGTGCGCATCCCGGCTGGCGATCTCGAAACCTTGCAGCGCAACATCGTGCTGTCGCATGCCGCTGGCGTCGGCGAGCCGATGCCGGTGGCCGTTGCCCGCCTGATGATGGCGCTGAAGCTTGCCAGCCTGGCGCAGGGTGCATCCGGCGTGCGACCCGAGACCATTCAGCTGCTCGAAGCGATGCTCGCCAACGACGTCATCCCGGTGGTGCCGGCGCAAGGCTCGGTCGGCGCGTCGGGCGATCTGGCGCCGTTGTCGCACATGACGGCGGTGATGATTGGTGTCGGCGAATGCTTTACCCCGCATGGCCGTTTCCCGGCCAAGGTTGCCTTCGTCTCGCATGGGCTGGAGCCGGTCACATTGGGCGCAAAGGAGGGTCTGGCGCTGCTCAACGGCACGCAGTTTTCGACGGCCTATGCGCTGGCCGGCCTGTTCGAGGCCGAAGTGCTCTACCAGTCGGCGCTGGTCGCGGGGGCGCTGTCGACCGACGCGGCCAAGGGTTCCGACGCGCCTTTCGATCCGCGCATTCATCTGTTGAGAAAGCACCATGGCCAGATCGAGACGGCGGAGGCGCTGCGCAATCTGATGGCCGGCAGCGCCATCCGTGAATCGCACCGCGTCGGCGACGAGCGCGTGCAGGACCCGTACTGCCTGCGCTGCCAACCGCAGGTGATGGGCGCCGCGCTCGATGTGCTGCGCAAAGCCGCCGATACGTTGGAAACCGAGGCCAATGGCGTCACCGACAATCCGCTGATCTTCGCCGAGGACGACACCGCGCTTTCCGGCGGCAATTTCCACGCCGAGCCGGTCGCTTTTGCCGCCGACATGATCGCGCTGGCCGTCTGCGAGATCGGCTCGCTTTCGGAACGCCGGATCGCCATGCTGGTCGACCCGGCGCTGTCGGGCATGCCGGCCTTCCTGACGCCGAAGCCCGGCCTGAATTCCGGTTTCATGATCCCGCAGGTGACGGCGGCTGCTCTCGTTTCGGAAAACAAGCAGAAAGCCTATCCGGCCAGCGTCGATTCGATCCCGACCTCGGCCAATCAGGAGGACCACGTTTCGATGGCCGCGCACGGCGCGCGCCGGCTGATCGGCATGGTCGAGAACGCCACGGCGGTGATCGGCATCGAACTGCTGGCTGCCGCACAAGGCTGCGATTTCCACCAGCCATTGGCGTCGAGCGATCCGTTGGAGGCCGTGCGCAAGCTGGTCCGGGCCGAAGTTCCCCATCTCGACAGCGACCGGCATTTCCATCCCGATATGGAAAAAGCCATCGCCATGGTGCGCAGCGGCGCAGCCGCCAAGGCCGCTGGCGCGGTGGCGCTGCCGTCGATCGCGGGAGCAGCGTGATGGCTGCCGCTCCCTGGCTCACCGTCAGGCAAGGCACGGCGCCGCTGCTGGTGTCGATCCCGCACACCGGTATCGACCTTGCCGACATCGAGAGCCGGCTTGTCTCGACTTGGCTAGGTCGGCGCGACTGCGACTGGTGGATCGACAAGCTCTATGATTTCGCCACCGACCTTGGCGCCACCGTCGTGCACACCGCCATCTCGCGCACCGTCATCGACGTCAACCGCGACCCTTCCGGCGTCTCGCTTTATCCCGGACAGGCGACAACCACGCTTTGCCCGACCGACACGTTCGACGGCGATCCCCTTTATCGCATGGGCGAGGAGCCGACCCCGTCCGAGATCGACCAGCGCCGCGAGACCTATTTCAAGCCCTACCACGCCGCCCTTAAGGCCGAGATCGACCGGCTGCGCGGCATGCATGAAAAGATCGTGCTCTACGATTGCCATTCGATCCGCTCGGTGCTGCCGCGCCTGTTCGAAGGCACGCTGCCGGTATTCAATCTTGGCACCAATGACGGCAAGAGCACGGATCCGGTGTTGCAGGAAAAGGTAGCCGCCATCCTCGCGACGACTGGCGAGACCTGGGTGGTCAATGGCCGCTTCAAGGGCGGCTCGATCACGCGCACCTTTGGCCAGCCGCAAAACGGCGTTCACGCGCTGCAGATGGAGCTTTCCAACCGTGGCTACATGCGCGAGCCGGCGGAGAAGGGTTCTCCGGAGAATTGGCCGGTTCCCTACGATCCGACTTATGCCGCGCCGATCCGCGCCACGCTGAAGCAGATTCTCGAAACCGCCATTGACTGGGCCGGTCGCTGACGCGCCGCCATCCGAAAGGGACAATGATGACCAATCCTCGCCACAACATTCGCGAAGTCCGCGCGCCACGCGGTGACAAGCTCAATGCCCGGTATTGGACGACCGAGGCGCCGCTTCGCATGCTGATGAACAACCTCGATCCCGACGTTGCCGAAAACCCCAACGAACTGGTCGTCTATGGCGGCATCGGGCGGGCGGCGCGCACCTGGAACGATTTCGACCGCATCGTCTCTTCGCTGAAGACGCTCGGCGAGGACGAGACGCTGCTGGTGCAGTCGGGCAAGCCGGTCGGTGTGTTCCGCACCCATCCGGATGCGCCGCGTGTGCTGATCGCCAACTCCAACCTGGTGCCGCACTGGGCGACCTGGGAAAAATTCAACGAGCTCGATAAGAAGGGCCTGATGATGTACGGCCAGATGACGGCCGGCTCCTGGATCTACATCGGCACGCAGGGCATCGTGCAGGGCACCTACGAGACCTTCGTCGAGGCCGGCCGCCAGCATTATGGCGGCAACCTGAAGGGCAAATGGATCCTGACCGGCGGTCTTGGCGGCATGGGCGGCGCCCAGCCTCTCGCTGCCGTCATGGCCGGCGCCTGCTGCCTGGCGATCGAATGCAACCCGGATTCGATCGATTTCCGCCTGCGCACCCGTTATGTCGACGAGAAAGCCGAGACGCTCGACGAGGCGATGGAAATGATCGAGCGCTGGACCAAGGCCGGCGAGGCGAAGTCGGTAGGCCTGCTCGGCAATGCCGCCGAAATCGTGCCCGAGATGTTCAGGCGCGGCATCCGCCCCGATATCGTCACCGACCAGACTTCGGCTCACGACCCCATCAATGGCTATCTGCCGAAGGGCTGGACCATGGCCGGGTGGCGCGAGAAGCGTGTCAGCGATCCGAAGACGGTCGAGAAGGCGGCGCGCGCTTCGATGCGCGAACATGTCGAGGCGATGGTGGCGTTCTGGAATGCCGGCGTGCCGACGCTCGACTACGGCAACAACATCCGCCAGGTGGCCCTGGAAGAAGGTTTTGAGAACGCCTTCGCCTTTCCGGGTTTTGTGCCGGCCTATATCCGCCCGCTGTTCTGCCGCGGCATTGGCCCGTTTCGCTGGGCAGCCCTTTCCGGCGATCCGGAGGACATCTACAAGACTGACGCCAAGGTGCGCGAGCTGACCCCTGGCAATACCCACCTGCACAATTGGCTGGACATGGCGCGCGAGCGCATCTCCTTCCAGGGCCTGCCGGCGCGTATCTGCTGGGTTGGCCTCGGCGATCGCCACCGGCTCGGTTTGGCCTTCAACGAGATGGTGGCCAGGGGCGAGCTCAAGGCCCCGGTCGTCATCGGCCGCGACCACCTCGATTCCGGCTCCGTCGCCTCGCCGAACCGTGAGACCGAGGCGATGAAAGACGGTTCCGACGCCATCTCCGACTGGCCGCTGCTTAATGCGCTTCTCAACACGGCGTCCGGCGCCACCTGGGTGTCGCTGCACCACGGCGGCGGCGTCGGCATGGGCTTCTCGCAGCATGCCGGCATGGTCATCGTCGCCGATGGCACGCCCGAGGCGGCAAAGCGGCTGGAGCGGGTGCTGTGGAACGACCCGGCAACCGGTGTCATGCGCCATGCCGATGCCGGGTACGAGATCGCCATCGAATGCGCCAAGGAGCACCAGCTCGACCTGCCCGGCATTCTCGGATAACGGGCTGACGTCATGCGCGTCCTGCGGGCAGCCGAATATAAGTCGATGCCATGGAAGAACGGCGGCGGGGTGACGACGGAAATCGCCGTCTCGCCCGCTGGCGCCGGGCTCGACGATTTCGACTGGCGCGTGTCGATGGCTCGCGTCGAAAGCAGCGGGCCATTCTCCAGTTTTGCCGGCGTCGACCGCACGCTGTCGGTGTTGGAAGGCGAGGGGATCGTACTTGATATCACCGGTCAGCCGGCGACACGGCTGGCGCCGGCTTCCGCGCCTTTTTCCTTCCCAGCCGACCTGCCCACGCGTGCCACCTTGATCGCCGGCCCGATCACAGACCTCAACGTCATGACTCGCCGCGGCCGCGTGCTGCATTCGGTCGAACGCCTGGCGATTTCGCGGCCTGTGGAAATCGTGAACCGGGCCGGTTCGACCCTCGTCCTTTGTCACGATGGCGAAGCCGTTTTCCCCGACGCCAGGCCAATTCGCCTCGGGCCTCTCGACACGCTGCTACTCGGGCCGGATGCTTCGGTCCTGCGGGCTGAGCCCGCCCGGAATGCGACGCTGTTCGTGGTCCGGATAGCCGCTGCAGGCTGATGCCTTCGCGCTAACGGTTACCGCCTGTTTCCAAACATGATCGCGATGCCGGCGAAATATAGCGTAAGCTGTCGGCGGCACCACGAAAAAGCCTGAATCCTCGCCGCCGATCAGTGCCGACGGGAGCGAGGGGCGCTCGTCTTAGAATCTTGTCGAGAGATGACGCCCTGTCGTGGTGCGGAAACAAACTTTCGGCAAGTGGGATTATGCAACCAATTGCATTTGAATCGGTTTTAGGGCCATTGCCGTGGCGGTGACGCCGCTGAGTGCTCCGCTTACGGAATTTTCAATGAATATTCAGACGAACCCAGCCCAGATCGAGAAGACAAGCGCGAGCTTCCCGGTCATCACGGAAGAGCCGATAAGATCGACATTCCTGCCGGAGGAACGCCTCCGGCTGCTTGGCGAAAGTCTGGCAAAGGGGGACCTCACCGATCTGTTCGGCCTCATCCCATTCGATTTCCAGGCCCGCATCCGCGACAGCGCCAAGAAGATCCTCGAAGTCTATCGCTCGACCAATGGGGCGCAGGCCAAGGGTGAGACGATCACTCCGGCCGCCCAATGGCTGCTCGACAACAACTATCTGGTCGAGGAGACCATTTTCCAGGTCAAGCGCGACCTGCCGCGCCGCTTCTATCGTCAACTGCCGACGCTGAAGCTGCCCGATGGCGGCACCGTGCCGCGCGCGCTGGCGCTGGCCTGGACCTATGTGGCGCATTCGGACAGTTCCGTCTCGGCGACGATGTTCAAGGCGATCGTCCAGGGTTTTCAGTCGGTCGAGCCGCTGAAGATCGGTGAACTCTGGGCGCTGCCGTCGCTCCTGCGCTTCGTCCTGATCGAAAATCTCCGCCGGCTGGCCGTCAGGGTCAATCGCACCCGCCAGATGCGCCAGATCGCCAATGATGTGGCCGACAAGGTGCTGGCGACCGACGACAGCGCCGACCGGCAGGCGATCCTGGCCAATTTCAGCATGCACGCGCAGGACACCACCTTTGCCACCCAGCTTCTCTATCGCTTGCGCGATGGATCGCAGAACGCCGGCAAGGCGCTGGAATGGCTGGAAGGCGAGCTTGAGAAGACCGGCTCCGATGCCGAGGAGATCATCATCTCCGAGCATCACACGCTGTCCAGCGGCAATGTGACGACCGGCAACATCATCCGCGGCCTGCGCCTCATCAACGACGTCGACTGGACGGTGTGGTTCGAAGGCGTCAGCCGCATCGATACCGTGCTGCGCGAGCGCACCGATTTCGCCGCGCTCGACTTCTTCTCGCGCGACCAATACCGGACCGCGATTGAGGAATTGGCGCGCCGCTCGAGCCTGTCGGAATACCGCGTCGCCGAAAAGGCGATAGAATTGGCCGGTCATGCCGTCGGTGAGACCACGTCAGTCGGTAGCGAAGGCAGTGATGCCCCTGTCGCATCCGCCCATACCGATGTCGGATTTTATCTCGTTGGCCCGCGCCGGCTGGAGCTGGAAAGGGCGATCGGCTATCGGCCGACTGTCAGCCAGACGGTCAAGCGGACCTTCGCCAAGACCGGATGGCTTGGCATCGTCCTGCCGGTCTTCGCGCTGACCGTGCTGCTGCTCGTGCTTTCGGGCAATGCGCTGGCCAATCTCGGCCTGTCGGTGCCGTCGATCGTGCTGATGCTGGCGCTGTTCGCCGTGCCGGCCAGCGAGGGCGCACTCGCTTTCTTCAACACCGTGGTCTCGTTGTTCCTCAAGCCGACACGGCTGATTGGCTATGATTACAGGCACGGCGTGCCGCCAGAAGCGCGCACGTTGGTGGTGGTGCCGTCGCTGATCGGCTCGCGCGACGATGTCGAGGAAAACATCCGCAACATCGAAGTGCACTACCTTGCCAATCTGGCGGACGAGATCCATTTCGCGCTGCTGTCGGACTGGCCCGACAGCAAGATCGAGATCGATGCGGCGGACACCGAAATCCTCGAATATGCCCGCGCCGAGATCGCCCGTCTCAACGCCCGCTATCCCTCGGAAGGGGCGCCGCGCTTCTACATCCTGCATCGCCGCCGGCTCTTCAATGCGGCTCAAGGATCCTGGATGGGCTGGGAGCGCAAGCGTGGCAAGCTGCACGAGCTCGACCTGCTGCTGCGCGGCGACAGTGACACCACATTCCTGCCGCTCGATGTGCCGCTGCCGGAAAAAGTCGTCCACGTGATGACGCTGGATGCCGATACGCGCACCACCCGTGATGCCGTATCGAGCCTTGTCGGCAAGCTCTGCCATCCGCTCAACCGCCCGCATTTCGACGCGACCAAGCGCGTCGTCACCGCTGGCTATACGATCCTGCAGCCACGCATCACCGCCTCGCTTACCAGTGGAGACGAGGCTTCGTTCTTCCAGCGCGTCTTCTCGGCCAATCGCGGCCTCGACCCGTATGTCTTCGCCGTCTCGGATCTCTATCAGGATGTGTTCGGCGACGGATCCTTCACCGGCAAGGGCCTCTATCATGTCGACGCCTTCGAGGCGGCCCTGCAGGGCCGCATCGAGGAAAACACCATCCTCAGCCATGACCTGCTCGAAGGCGCGCTGGCGCGCGCCGCGCTGGTCACCGACGTCGAACTGGTCGAGGACTACCCGACCCGCTACTCGGTCGACGCCTCTCGCCACCATCGGTGGGCACGCGGCGACTGGCAGCTGCTGGGCTTCATCCTCGATCCGCGTTCGGGCGTTCCGGCCCTGTCGCGCTGGAAGATGGTCGACAATCTGCGCCGTTCGCTGACACCGATCTTCTGGGTGATGGCGGCGATCGCCGGCTGGACGCTGCTGCCTTTCACACAGGCCGCGCAATGGCAGGCTTTGCTGATCCTCAGCCTGTTCATGGCGCCGACCTTCGACGTGGTCAACGCCATCCTGCCCAAGAGCGGCGACCAGACGCCGCGCGGCCATTTCTCCGCGCTCGCGCGCGACGTCGCCTTCGGCACCGCCATGGTGGCGTTGAAAATCGTGCTGATGGCGCACAATGCCTGGATGATGGGCGACGCCATCGTGCGCACGCTTTACCGGCTGTTCGTCAGCCGCCAGAACCTCCTGGAATGGCGCACCGCCTCGCAGGCGCACAAGGCCGGCGACAACGACGTCGGCTCTTACTATGGCATGATGTACGGCGCCGTGATCATCGGCTTCGTCGGCCTCGCCATTCCGGTACTGGCCGATTCCACCGGTGCCTTCGTCGCCTTCTTCTTCGCCCTGTTCTGGATCGGCTCGCCGGCGATCGCCAGTTGGATCAGCCGCTCGGCCGAAACCGAGGATCGCCTGCGCATATCGCAGGCCGATATCCATGCGCTACGCACGGTGGCGCGGCGCACCTGGCACTATTTCGAGACCTTCGTCACGGCAGAGCATCACAATCTGCCGCCGGACAATTTCCAGGAAAGCCCGGCACCGGTCGTGGCGCCGCGCACCTCACCGACCAATATCGGCGTCTATCTTCTGTCGATCGTCTCGGCGCGCGATTTCGGCTGGATCAGCCTGTCCGATGCCATCACCCGCATCGATGCGACGATGACGACCATAGAGAGCATGCCGCGCAACCGCGGCCATCTCTTCAACTGGTACGACACCACGACGCTGAAGCCGCTCTACCCGCTCTATATTTCGGCCGTCGACAGCGGCAATCTCGCCGGCCATCTCGTGGCGGTGGCGGCTGCCTGTGCCGAGTGGGCGGAAGCGCCTTCCGTCCATCTCCAGGGCGATTTCGAAGGCATTCTCGACACGGTGACCATTCTTAGCGAAAGCCTGGACGAGTTGCCCGACGATCGCCGCCAGCTGCGACCTCTGCGCCAGCGTCTTGTTGACCGCCTGGATGGCATGCGGCGCGCCGTCGACACGATCAAGGCGCAACCGGAAATGGCCTCGATCCGCACCATCAATCTTGCCGTCTTGGCGGGTGAGATCCGCAAGCTGGCCACCGCCATCCACACCGAGGCGGCATCGGCCCAGAGCGACGTCATCGTCGACTGGGCGGCGAGGCTGGAAGCCACGTGCGAGGCGCATGTCCACGACGCCCACAGCGACGACAACGCCGTCGAGGCGCTGCGCGCCAAGCTCTTGACCCTGCGCGAGCGCACGCGCCGCTTCGCCTTCGAGATGGAGTTCGCCTTCCTGATGCGGCCGGAGCGCAAGCTGCTGTCGATCGGCTACCGGGTCGAGGAACACCAGCTCGACGAAAGCTGCTACGACCTTCTTGCCTCCGAGGCGCGGCTGACCAGCCTGTTCGCCATCGCCAAGGGCGACCTGCCGACCGAGCACTGGTTCCGGCTCGGCCGCCCGATCGTCGAGATCGGCTTCCAGGGCGCTTTGATGTCCTGGTCAGGCTCGATGTTCGAGTATCTGATGCCGCCGCTGGTGATGAAGGAGCCGCAAGGCAGTATCCTGAACCAGACCAGCAAGCTGATCATCAAGCGTCAGATCCAGTATGGCCGTCAGAAGAACGTGCCGTGGGGCATTTCGGAGGCGGCTTACAACGCCCGCGACCGGGAACTGACCTACCAGTACACCAATTTCGGCGTGCCCGGCCTCGGCCTGAAGCGCGGCCTTGGCCAGAACACGGTGATCGCGCCTTATGCCACCATCCTGGCGGCGCAGTTCAATCCGCGTGAAGCCGTGCAGAATCTTGCGCGTCTGCGCGAGATTGGGGCGCTTGGTCGCCATGGCTACTATGATGCCGTCGACTTCACGCCGCAGCGCGTGCCGGAAGGCACCAACCATGCCGTGGTGCAGAATTACATGGCCCACCATTCGGGCATGTCGATCGCCGCCGTCGCCGACGCCATCTTCGAAGGCCGCCTGCGCGATCGCTTCCACAGCGATCCGGTGATTGAATCGGCTGAACTGCTGCTGCAGGAGAGGGCGCCGCGCGATATCCCGACGGCGACCGTGCGCACCGAGGCGGACGAGCGCGCCAAGGACGAGACCGAAACCGAGAGCCCCGACACCCGCATCGTGCTCGATCCCTTGCGGGCATTGCGTTCCACCAATGTGATGTCGAACGGCCGCTATTCGGTAATGGTCACCGCGACCGGCTCCGGCTACAGCCATTGGGGCGATCTTTCCGTCACCCGATGGCAACCCGACCCGGTCGAGGATCGGCTTGGCTCCTATATCTTCTTGCGTGATGCAGCCACAGGCGATTGGTGGTCGGCGACGTCAGAGCCCAAGCGTGCGACCGAGGAAAGAACGCAGACCCTGTTTTCCGACGACAAGGCGAGCTTCGTCAAAACGGTCGGCACGCTGCGCTCCGAGGTTGAATGCATCGTCATCTCCGAAGGCAATGGCGAAGGCCGGCGCGTCACAATTTTCAACGAGGGCCCCGCTGACCGTCATATCGAGGTGACCTCCTTTGCCGAGCTGGTGCTGGGTTCGGAGGCCTCCGACAACGCGCATCCGGCCTTCTCGAAGATGTTCGTGGAGACGGAAATCGCCGCCAACAATGGCGCGATCTTCGCCACGCGCCGCAAGCGTGAAACCAGTGAGCCCGATGTCACCCTGGTGCATTTCGTCACCGATCCGTCGGGGCCAGCGCGCGATGCCGAGACCGAGACCGACAGGCGCGCCTTCATTGGCCGAGGCCGCACCATCGTCGACGCAGCCGCCTTCGATCCAGGCGCCAGGCTCGGCGGCCATTCCGGTTTCACGCTCGATCCCATCGCTTCGCTGCGCCGCCAGGTGCGCGTGCCCGCCAACAAGAAGATCTCGCTGACCTTCTGGACCGTGGTCGGTGCCAACCGCGCCGAACTGGTGGAAGCCATCAACCGGCTCGACCATCAGGAGAGCTTTGCCCGCCAGGCCATGCTCGCCTGGACGCGCAGCCAGGTACAGACCCGCCATATGGGCCTCAGCCTGACCGATGCCGCCAACGTGCAGAAACTGGCGCGTTATCTGATCTATCCGGATTCATTCCTGCGCCTGCCGGCCGAATCCATCGCCTCCGGCCTCGGCAAGCAGTCAAGCCTGTGGCCGACCAGTATTTCGGGCGATTTCCCGATCTTCCTGGTCAGGATCGGCGATGTGGCCGACCTGGAGATCGTTGCCCAGGCGCTGCGCTTCCAGGAATATATGCGCACCCGTGGCATGATGATCGACTTCGTCGTCGTCAACGAGCAGGCCTCGTCTTACGTCCAGGATCTGCAGCGTGCGGTCGAGACGCTGTGCGAAAACAGCCGTTTGCGCGGCAAGGAGCTTGGGCCGAGACAGCACATTTTCGCGGTGCGTCGCGATCTGATGGAAGAAACCACCTACAAGACGCTGCTCGCCGTTGCCCGGGTGGTGCTGCATACGCGCAACGGCACCATCTTCGATCAGATCGAGCGGGCCGAGGCGGCTGCCCTGCAGGCGCGCGACGGACTGGTGCCGGCCGGATTGCTGGCTCCGCGCGAAATTCAAGCGACGGCTCCGATCGCGCATGCACATGCCTCGCAGGCCGTGACGGTTGCCAGCGCCGATGGCTCCGGCCTCAGCCAGTGGAATGGTTTCGGCGGTTTCGACGGCGACGGGCGGCACTATGTGGTGCGGCTGGCTGGCCGGCGCACCACACCGCAGCCCTGGATCAATGTCGTCTCCAACGCTTCTTTCGGCTTCCACACTTCGGCCGAGGGGGCTGCCTTCACCTGGAGCCGCAACAGCCGCGACTACCAGTTGACGCCGTGGTCCAATGATCCGGTTTCCAACCGGCCGGGCGAGGGCATCTACATCTATGATCAGGCAAGCGGCCGGGCGTTCTCGCCGCTAGCCGCGGTGGTGCGCGATCCCTCGGTGACCTACGAAGCCTGGCACGGCCAGGGTTTCTCGACCTTCCGCGCCAAGCGTGGGGCCTTGTCGATGGACCTGACCCATGTCGTCGATCCGGTCGATCCGGTGAAGATCACACGGCTGCGCATCCAGAATTCTGGCTCGGTACCGGCGCGGCTGCGCGTCTATGCCTATGCCGAATGGGTACTTGGCGGGCATCGGTCCCGCACCGCGGCAACCATCGTCCCGTCCCGCGACGGGGCGACCGGCGCGTTGCTGGCGCAAAACCCCTACGGGCTCGATTTCAGCGAGCGGGTGGCTTTCCTTGCCGCCGATGCCGGCGTCCACTCGGTGACGGCCGACCGCTCGGAGTTCCTCGGCCGGCATGGTTCCAGCGAACTGCCGCAGGCGGTGCTGAGTGGTGCGGCGCTGTCGGGCCGCGTCGAGGCCGGAGACGATCCTTGCGCGGCGATTGCCCGCGACATCGAAATCCCCGCCGGCGGCGACGTCACGCTGCTCTGGCTGCTCGGCGATGCCGAGTCCTCGGCTCATGCGAGTGCTCTGGTGCAGAAGCATCGGGGCAAGGATTTCGATCAGCGCCTGGCCGACAATGAGCGCGAGTGGCGCGGCTTCCTCGACACCATCCAGGTCGAGACGCCGGATAAGGCGCTCGATGCCATGGTCAATCACTGGCTGCCCTATCAAAGCCTTGCCTGCCGCATCCGGGCCCGCTCGGCCTTTTACCAGGCAAGCGGCGCCTTTGGCTTCCGCGACCAGTTGCAGGACACGCTGGCACTGCTGGCGCATGATCCGACGCTGGCACGCGACCAGATCCTCAACGCCGCACGGCGGCAATTCCCGGAAGGCGACGTGCAGCATTGGTGGCTGCCGCGCACCGGAGCCGGCGTGCGCACCATGATCTCCGACGACGTGGTCTGGCTGGCCCACGCCACGGCGCGCTACCTCTCGGTGACCGGCGACGCCGGCATCCTGAAGGAGCAATTGCCTTTCATCGATGGGCAGGCGCTGGGCGAGGGCGAGCACGACGCGTTCTTCACCCCGGAAATATCGAAAAAGACGGTGTCGCTTTACGACCATTGCGCGCGTGCGCTCGACCTGGCCATCAAGCGCAGCAGTCCCGCCGGTCTGCCGCTGATCCTTGGCGGCGACTGGAACGACGGCATGAACCGTGTCGGCGAGCACGGCAAGGGCGAGAGCGTGTGGCTGGGCTGGTTCCTGCTGAAGACGCTGGGCGACTTCGCCGCCGTCGCCAAGAGCGAAGGCGACAGCAAGCGCGCCCAGGCCTGGGCCAAGCATGCCGAGGTCCTGAAGCGGGCTCTTGAAAGCACCGCATGGGACGGCGAATGGTACCGGCGCGGCAGTTTCGATGACGGCACGCCGCTGGGTTCCCGCACGTCGCAGGAGTGCAAGATCGACTCCATCGCCCAGTCCTGGAGCGTGCTTTCGGGCGAGGGCGACCCGGCGCGATCGACAACGGCGATGCAGCAGGCGACGAACTTGCTCGTCGACGACCAGCTCAAGATCGTCAAACTGTTCACGCCGCCTTTTTCGAAGACGGACAAGGACCCCGGCTACATCAAGAGCTATCCGCCCGGCGTGCGCGAGAATGGCGGCCAGTACACCCACGCCGCCACATGGTTCGTCATCGCCCTCGCGGAGATGGGGCTGACCGACGAAGCCTATCGCTGCTTCTCGATGCTGAACCCGGTCAACCATGCATTCGACGAGGTTTCGGCCGAGCACTACCGCGTCGAGCCCTATGTGGTCGCCGCCGATATCTATGCCGGAGATGGCAGTGCGGTCGGTAACAAGGGCGGGCGTGGTGGCTGGACCTGGTACACAGGCTCGGCGGGCTGGCTATACCGCGCTGCGGTCGAAGGCATCCTCGGTATCGAACGGCGCGGGAAGCAGATCACGTTCCGGCCCAAACTGCCCAGGCATTGGGATGGCTATGAAGCCTCGCTCAAGATGCTGGGCGCCGAGATCAAGGTTCATGTCGTTCGCGACAAAAAGACCAAGACGATCTCGCTTGAAGTCGATGGTTCGAAAACAAAGTCGGCGTCTTTCGAACCCAAAGCCGGTGGTAAAATCGACGTCATCGTCAAGATACCGGCATAAAATCAACCGTTTGGATCAAAAGATCGCGTGTCCTCCTGGGCGCGCGAAATCGCGTCCTGTTTACTTGCGCCCGATCTCTGACGGGTCCGTTAAACAGCCCGGATCCGACTGCGTAGGCCTGTGGTGCTTAAAAATGTGGCAGTGCTCGGATACTGCCATGATTTTGCCGCAAGGCTGACATTTCACCTTTTATCTCAAACTGTTAGGTGATCACGTCAGATTTCGTATCGTCGTCATCTTTTGTTCGCTATATGGGAACGGAAGCGATAGACGAGCATTGTTTTGCGACGCATCAACCGTTACGTGTCAGGGAATGGTGCAGTGCACAATATTGGTATTGGGCACAATAGAGAGTTGGCGGAGTAGCTGAAGTGTCACTTCTGCAGATCTATTGGAGAGCGCTGGGGTATCTGGCCGCCGACAAGAAGCGCGTCGCGCTGATTTGTTCGGCCAACGTGGCCCTTGCCGCCGTCGCCATCCTTGAGCCGATCCTGTTTGGCCGGGTGATTGACGCAATCTCCGCGCATGGCTCGGTATTCTCCACGCTTGCCCTGTGGGCCGCTTTGGGCGCCTTCAACGTGGTCGCCTTCGTTCTAGTGGCACGCGGCGCGGACCGCTTTGCCCACGCCAGACGCAGCCAGGTTCTGTGCGAGTCGTTCGAGCGTGTCATCACCATGCCGCTCGCCTGGCATCACCAGCGCGGCACTTCGAACGCCCTGCACACGCTGCTGCGTGCCGTCGAGACGCTGTTCAGCCTTTGGCTCGAATTCATGCGCCAGCATTTGTCCACGGCTGTTGCCCTCGTTCTGCTGGTTCCGACCGCCATCAGCATGGATGTGCGCATGTCGGGGGTGCTGCTTGCGCTCGGTGTGCTCTATGTCGGCATAGGCCGCCTGGTCATGAAACGCACCAAGGAGGGCCAGGCCGCTGTCGAGCGCCACTACCACAAGGTGTTCGCTCACGTGACGGACTCCGTGAGCAACGTCGCCGTTCTCCAGAGCTACAACCGTCTTGGCCATGAGGCCGAGACGCTGCGCCGCTACGTCAAGAACCTGCTCGATGCGCAGAACCCTGTGCTCGACTGGTGGGCCATTGCGAACGCGCTCAATCGCCTGTCATCGACAATATCGATGATGGTGGTGCTCCTGATCGGCGCCTATCTGGTCACCCATGGCCAGCTGCGCGTCGGCGATGTCATCGCCTTTACCGGTTTCGCCACGTTGCTGATCTCGCGGCTCGACCAGATGTCGGCTTTCGCCAACCAGATCTCGGAGGCTCGCGCCAAGCTCGAGGACTTCTACAAGCTCGAGGACTCGGCAGCCGATGCCGCCGAGCCGGATGGCCTGCGCGACCTCACCAACGTCACCGGCCATGTCCGCTTCGAGGATGTGAGCTTCGAATTCGCCAATTCGGGGCAGGGCGTCAGTGATGTGTCCTTCGAGGTTCAGGCTGGCCAGACGGTTGCCATCGTCGGACCGACGGGTGCGGGCAAGACCACGCTCATCAACCTGCTGCAGCGCGTCTTCTCGCCGTCCGGTGGCCGTATCCTGATAGACGGCATCGATACCCGCACGGTGACCCGCAAGTCGCTGCGCCATTCGATCGCCACCGTGTTCCAGGATGCCGGGCTTCTCAACCGCTCGATCGAGGACAATATCCGCGTCGGCCGTGCCGACGCCACCAATGACGAGATCCATGCGGCCGCCGACGCGGCCGCGGCCCAGGACTTCATCCTGGCCAAGAGCAATGGCTATGACACGGTGGTCGGCGAGCGCGGCGGCCAGCTCTCGGGTGGCGAGCGCCAGCGCATCGCCATTGCCCGTGCCGTGCTGAAGGATGCCCCGATCCTGGTGCTCGACGAGGCAACCAGCGCGCTCGATGTCGAGACCGAGGACCGCGTCAAGGAAGCGATCGACGAGCTGCGGCGAGACCGCACCACCTTCATCATCGCCCATCGCCTGACCACCGTTCGCGACGCCGATCTGGTCGTGTTCATGGACAAGGGCAGGGTGGTCGAAATGGGCGGCTTTGCCGAACTGTCGCTGCGCAACGGCCGCTTCGCCAGCCTGCTGCGTGCCGGCGGCCTGCTCAACGACGAGGAAGTCCGCCGCCTCAGCCGCTCCGTGCAGGGCGAGGCCGCCTGAGCAGATGATGGTTCTTCCTTCTCCCCTTGTTGGGGAGAAGGCGTTGCCGAAGGCGACGGCTGAGGGGGCTCCAGCTGGCGGAACCCAAGTCCGCATAGAATTTTCCATCGCCTTATTCCTTCCAGCACCCTCATCCATCTCGGCGCTGCGCGCCGATCCCGGGAAAAGGCAAGGCCTGCGACACCGCCGCTCGATTGCCCCAAACGCGACGGCGGTCTATGTAAGGCGGCATGAGTGACACCACTTCACGCCTGAGCGGCTGGACCGATCTTGCCAATCCGACGCGGTTCGTCGCGTTGGTAGACAGGCTTGTGCCATGGCTGGCGGCGATCGCCGCAGTTATCTTGGCCGTCGGGCTCTATATGAGCTTCACGGCGCCGGAAGACTTCCAGCAAGGCATCACAGTGCGCATCATGTACATCCATGTGCCTTTCGCCTGGCTCGCCATGATGTGCTACACGCTGATGGCGGTCTCGGCGCTGGGCACACTGGTCTGGCGCCATCCGCTGGCCGATGTCGCGCTGAAATCGGCCGCACCCATCGGCGCCGTCTTCACCGCGCTGGCGCTGATCACCGGCTCGATCTGGGGCAAGCCGATGTGGGGCACCTGGTGGGTGTGGGACGCCCGCCTGACGTCGGTCTTCGTGCTGTTTTTGATGTATCTCGGCATTATCGCGCTGACCCGCGCGCTCGACGATGCCGGACGCGCCGCCTGGGCCGCCGCCATTATCACGCTGGTTGGTTTCATCAACATCCCGATCATCAAATTCTCGGTCGACTGGTGGAACACGCTGCATCAGCCAGCCTCGGTGTTCCGCATGGGTGGCTCTACCATCGATCCCTCTATGCTGTGGCCGCTGCTGGCGATGGCACTCGGCTTCACCGTGCTGTTCTTCGCGCTGCACCTGATGGCGATGCGCACCGAAATCCGCCGCCGTCGGATCATCGCCATGCGGCGGGTGGCGGCGCGGCAGGTCAACTGACGCACGCCGAGTCTCTTCCCGGCGCCAGCGTTGTGATGAATTCCGCGACCCGCCAAGTCGCTCTGCATCTCACCCCATCAGCCCGCGCGCTGCCACCGGCAGCGTTTCCAGCACCTTCTCGCCGTCGATCAGATTGACCTCGTTGAAGAGGTTGGTGACGACGCAGCAATGATCGGGCACGACACGCACGCGCTCGCCGATGCGCAGCTTGGCCTCGCTCGACAGGGTGACCGCGCCATGCTCCTCGCTGAGGCCCGTCACCCGCGCCCCCGGGACGCCCATCAACTCGCCGAAATCGGGCAGCCCCAGCGTGTCGCTGGACAGCGCCTTGCTGCCGGCATCCAGAATGGCGCGGCTCGGCGTCGGATGGCTGACCACGGTCGACAGCACCGTGAGCGCGCAATCGTCCAAGGTGCCGACGCCTTTGGCGACCTGATAGCGGTCGAGATAGATGTAGGTGCCGGGCCGGTATTCGGTGACGACGGATGCGGCAGCGGAGCGCCACATATCCGGCGTGCCACCGCTCGAAACGCGCTCGCAGGCGAGACCCGAAGCGGCCAGCGCCCGCTTGGCGTCGGCAAGCCAGGCTTCGGCTTCCGCTGCCCGGCCGGCGGCCGGATAGGTCATCAGCCCGCCGAAGGCGAGGCCGCCGGCCTTGTCGATCAGCCTCGCCAGCGCAACCGCTTCATCGGCCGTCTGCACGCCGCAGCGGCCCATGCCGGTATCGCATTCGACCAGCACCGGCAGCGGGTGGCCGGCATCGGTGAAAGTCGCCGCGAGTCCCTCCAGCGTATCCATGCTGTCCGCCGTCACCGACAGCGTTACGCGACCGTGCAGCGCCTTCAGCCGCTCCAGCTTGGCGCGGCCGAGAATGTTGTAGGGGAGAAAAATGTCGGTGAGACCGGCATCGGCCATCACCTCGGCCTCGCCGATCTTCTGGCAGGTGATGCCGACGGCCCCCGCCGCCACCTGTTTCTTCGCCCAATAGGGCAGCTTGTGGGTCTTGATGTGCGGCCTGAGCTTCAACCCGTTCTTCTCGGCATGGGCTTGCGCGCGGGCAATGTTGGCTTCGGCGCGTGCGGCGTCGATCAGGATCGACGGCGTATCGAGGTCGTGGATCGTCGGCATCGGCTATCCCTGTGAAAATTCACAGGGGTTATGAGCCTGAAAGCACGCTGTGTCACGCGGCCAGCCGACCGGATCGGTAGGCCATCCGTTCACGGTGCAAGGCAGGGCAGGCGGCTGGGTGGATCGACACCGAACCCGCGTTCGGCTATGCGGTTTGCCAGACAGTCGACGCCAAGGGGTCACGATCATGAAACGCTCCGCCATCAACGAAATCATCCGCGAAGCCGACGCTTTCATACGCTCGTTCGGCTACATCATGCCGCCCTTCGCCTACTGGTCGCCGGAGGAAATGAAGGCGCGCCAAGTTGACTCCTCCGCCATCCACACCTCGCGGCTGGGCTGGGACATCACCGACTATGGCCAGGAGAAATTCAAGGAACTCGGCCTGTTCCTGTTCACCGTCCGCAACGGCCGTTACGAGGATATGAAGAAGGGCATGGGTATGCTTTATGCCGAGAAGATCATGATCTCGCGCAAGGACCAGCTGTCGCCCATGCACCGCCACAACATCAAGGCCGAGGACATCATCAATCGTGGCGGCGGCAAGCTGGTGCTGGAACTGTTCATGCACGATCGTGACGGTGGCATCGACCCCAAGGCCGAAGTATCGGTACCCGTCGACGGAACCATCCACCGGCTTCCGGCGGGCGGACTGTTGAAACTCGACCCGGGCCAGAGCGTCACGCTGCTGCCGGGCGTCTGGCACGCCTTCTGGGCCGAAGGCAAGGACGTGCTGATCGGCGAGGTCTCCACCGTCAACGACGATCTCACCGACAATGTCTTCCGCGAGCCGATCGGCCGCTTCTCCAATATCGAAGAGGACGTCGCTCCCCTGCATCTGCTGGTGGCCGACTATGAGAAGTGGCTGAGATAAGGCAGGGCCGGCAGCGGCCGCCTCCCGGCAGCTTTAATGGCAGCAACCTGCGGCAGCCTCATCAAAATGGATGGCGACTCTCGTCCGCGTCTGTGGTGGTATCCGGCCCAGGTGGGGAGCGGGGACCCGGAGCAAAAAGGTGGTCCCATCCCCGTAAGTGGGCCAACACCCTCATTGATCTGGCCTCTCTATGGGCTCTGACCGAGGAGAGTCGAGAATGCTGTATCCTGCCGAGAGGAACAAAAAGCCGCCTTGTAGCCAACCAGCCGACGATGAGCGCCAGGCGCGGCTCGAGAAAACAGCCAGGCTCAAGCGGCTTCGGTCGTACGCTTCCTGGCTCACGCCTGACCCACACGCCCCACTTCATGATGAGATAGACTGCTCTGCGGTAATTGAGGAAAGCAGGTCAGTGAGCCTGGCCTGATCGGCAGAGTGAAGCAACTGGCCGGCGAGGCGCCTACGGTAGACTCAAAGACAGCAGCTTGCCGCCGATTGCACGCTTGTCCGGCATAGGCATGACGAACTGATCGGCACGTCGGTCATGGCCATCGCCGTGGCGAGCTTTGCCTGCAGTGCCGGCAGCTCGTCGCTCTCGCCGCGCCGTTTCAGGCACTCCACCAGACCGTGCAGCGCCCAGACATTGTTCGGGTGCTGCGCGCAGCGCTGCACCTTGTCGCTCAAGCCCAGATCGTCGCGATAGATCTGTTCGGCCTCCTGCGCGTAGCCCTGGTCGAGAAGCAGCGCCGCCAGCGCATGGCGCGGCGGGTGCATCCACGCCCACGGCTCGGTGTAGGACAGATTGTCGTCGAGCTCGACCGCTTGCCGCAGATGCCTATAGGCCTCCTCATGCCGGCCCTGATGATAGGCAAGCTCGCCATCAAGCAACGCAGCGCCCACGGCGAGCGAGGCGCGGGTCGGGTTGCTGAGGAAACGCCGCTCGACTGGAATGCGCGCCATATGCTGGTGGAATCGGTCGCGCTCACGCTCGGCCTCAGCGAAGTTTTTTCAACGTCGCATGCGCGACGCCCTTGGCATAATGCTGCATGGCGGCCGTGAGCACGTGGAGGCCGGGCTCCGCGGTGATCGGCTCGTCCACGATCTCCCGCCAGCGGCCGAAGCGCACCTGCACATGCGATTTCATCGCATGATAGCCTTCCACCGTCTGGGTGAGCTTTGGCCGATCGGGCAGGCTGACCACATCGCGCGTCACCAGGCTGCGCACCTTGTCGGCGGCCCACAGCGCCGGCCGGTACTGGCCGAGGAACATGCAGGTGAACATCATCAGATGCAGATCGTGGCAGCAGCCGAGCAGGTAGTAGGTCGGCTCATCCGCATAGGCGAGATAGAGGTCGTTGGCGCGGACAGCCTTTTCGCTGGCCAACTTCGCCTTTTCGTATTCTCCGCACAGCACATAGATATGCCCCGGCATGTGGTTCATGTGCCCCGCATCGGGGCAAATTTCGCCCAGCAGATCGGCCGAGCGCATGCCGCGTTCCGGCATGGTGGACATTTCCAGGAGATGGATGTGCAGATGCAGGATCGCCGGATGCTGGGTCGTCCGGCCTTCGTCGGCGAGCCGGATTGACCGCTCGCAGACCTCCAGCGCCTCGACGACATCGGAATTCGGCGCCGGCGCGCCGGTCTTGAGGTTCCATAGGCGCCGGACGGTGCGCATCATCAGCGCCTCGACCAGCAGCGCCATCACATCATGGTCGTCGGGAAAATCCTGGTAGACCCGCCGCATCGCGGCGGCATAGGCATCATCCCACTGTTCGAATTCCTGCGGGCTCACCCGCTGCGGCTTCTGGAAGCGACAGGCCAGCGCTTCGATCAACCGCTTTTCGATGTCGCTGGCGCCAGCCGCGTTGGCGCGCGCCAACTGGACATGCTCGAAGCAACGCTTCGTCGCATTGTTCGCCTCGGCCTCGCCATGCTCCTTCCAGGCCAGATTGTAGAAGGGCCCGGCGGCATAGGCGATGCCCCAATGAACAAAAGCGCAGTCCGGATCCGTCTCCAGCCCCTTCTCGAAACACTTGATGCCTTCCTCATGGTTGAAACCGTAGCACCAGTTCAGCCCGATATCGAACCAGCGCTGGGTTTCGGCGGAGCGGGTGGAGATGGGGCGGCGGTAGGTGCCGAGGTCGAAGCGGTCCATGGGGTCTCGTTAGTTCTTGTTGGCAGGCAGCCAAGTTCCGGACAGATTTCGTCACCAACAATGTGTGCCGAAATCTCCAGGCATGGCAAACGCTCAGAGTACAATCGCCACTGTTTGAGAGGTACGGCTGTAGGCGCGGGCGGCTTTTTTAAAAATGGAGGTCTGAGTGGGAATTGAACCCACTACGTCGGTTTTGCAGACCGATGCGTCACCGTCCCGCCCTCAGACCATGTTGCTCTTATGACCACCCCATAAACACTCGTCAACTTTGCTGAAGGGCGCAACAGGCATTTGGCCCAGAATGTCCGCCTTCGTCGGACCTGTCGCTCATCTTGTGCAAGGCGTCCTGCTGCTTGTCCACGGCCATTCTGTGTAGAGGGTGCGGGCCGCGATAGTGAGGCAGAATGAAGATTGAGCCACCCTTTGGAAACAGCCTCAGTATCTAGCTTCCTAGAAGCTTTTCGAACTTTCCTTCTGGCACCTCCAACCGAATTGCGCGGGTATCAGGACATGCGACGGGACAAACTTGATCAAGCACGCGCCGGGGTCTGGTGGCGGTTGCAGCTTGACACTTCCGGGCAACGATGTAGCCTGAATTGACTGGTCTAGCGCGCCGATCGTTCGCTGTGTTGGCCTGTTAGCCGCTCGCCGATGGAGGTGAAGCGGCGCCACCTGCCAAGAAAGCGGCGATACGCCGACGCGCCTCACGATGGGGAGGAGCCAATTGCAACCGGTTGGCAATTGTCTGGAAACTATTTCGAGAATTGTAGCTGCGACGTCGTATGTCCCTGCCTGATGTCGCCCAACGCGCAGCTGACATCAAGGCCGACGCGAGGCGTTTGCGATGTCGCCATGGCCTTCCATATCGATACGGGCAACTACGGTGACGCTCGATTGGATGGCCTCAACGTTGCGATGATTGCCCACACTCCGGGTCCGATGGCGGACGGCAATTGGACGGCTGCCGCCTATATCGACGAACGGGCCGATGAAGGGCAGATGGAGGCGCTGGGCGCGATCTTCACCGGCGCCGCCGGCGGTCCGTTGGCTATGCTCGCGCCTCTGATCGGCACGAACCTGGGAGTCAGGAAGGTGCCGATCAAGTACCAGATCGACGGCAAGAAGCGGTCGGTGGAAATCCCGGGTGTCATGCAGATGGCGGTCGAACCACTGCCGACAATGCGCGAGGACGGCGAGATGTGGGCCGCGACCGGCCATCCCGTCAATCCCGACTGGCTTGGTATGGCGATGGGCGTGCCGGGCAGCACGTTCGGCGACCACGGCATGCGCTGGGACAATTCCCGCCGAAACGGGCATTACGCGCCGATCAACTGGTCCGGCCAGCAATAGGCCGCGCTCCCATATCGGAACGGGGCTCGCCCATGGCCAATGCGGGAACTCCATCGCTGACGCTGCAGCGAAACATCATTGTCGCGCTGTTGATCGCTATCGCGGCGGCAGCTTGGGCCATGCTCGTCTGGCAGCAGACTGGCATAGACATGCCAATGGAAATGAAAACGCCCACCATGGGCATGAATGCGCCGTTGTTCCTTGCAGTCTGGATCATTATGATGACCGCCATGATGTTTCCGACAGCCGCCCCCATGATCCTGACGTTTCACCAGGTCCAGGCCGGTCGGCAGGGGCGCGGTGAGACCTTCGTCTCAACCTGGGTATTCATGGGGGGCTACATGCTGGTCTGGGGCGCGGCGGGCGTGCTTGTCTTTGCTGGCGCGGCTGGCGCGGAGAAGATTGCAACGCATACAGGAATGTCCGCGGCGACCGCCTCCCGCATCGGCGGCGTGCTGCTGATCATTGCCGGCGCCTATCAACTTTCGCCGCTCAAGGATCTCTGCCTGGCCAAATGCCGTACTCCGATGAGTTTCATCCTCACCTCATGGCGCGATGGACATTGGGGCGCGGTGCGCATGGGATGGGAGCATGGGCTCTTTTGTCTGGGCTGCTGCTGGCTCTTGTTTCTTGCCCTTTTTCCTCTCGGGATCATGAACATTGCTGCGATGGCTATGCTCACCTTGCTGATCTTTGCGGAAAAGACCTTCCCGGCAGGAGAGAGGATAGCAAAGCTATCGGGCACCGCTTTGCTGCTTTACGGCGCGGCGGTGTTGGTCTTTCCACAACTGTTGCCGACGTTTCCGGCAGTGCACGCCATGTCAATGAATTGACGAACGGCTTGATGCGCCAACCGCGCCGCTTGGCTCGAGCATTCCTAAGCGGAAGAGGCATGTTCTACTTAAATTTTAAATTGATCTATGCCCTGCTGTAGAGACAGCTTTTCAAGCATGTGCTAACAAAGGCATTGCAGGGGGATGCCATGCCGTCCTTGAGGTGGGCTGCTATTGCCGCGCTGGCCGCGATGTTCAGCAATGCGACGCCGACCATGGCCGCCGAAGCAGTGGGCCAAGCGGTCGTGATCAAGACTGCCGTTACCGGCGCAACCGGACCGTTGGTGGTCAGTGCACCCGTTTATCGGGACGAACGTATCAGCACATCCAATACCGGGCTTGGCCAATTCGTGTTCCTGGATGGCACCAAGCTGGCGGTAGGGTGGGGTTCTTCCGTTGTCATCGACAAGTACGTCTTCAACAATGACAATTCGGTCAAGAACCTGACCATCCGCGCTGCCAAGGGAACGTTTCGCTGGATAAGCGGAAGCTCGCCTTCGTCAGCTTACCAGATCGTGACGCCTGCAGGCACGATAGGCGTGCGGGGAACAGCATTCGATGTCCACATCGCGCCCAACGGCAAAACCGCCGTCGTGCTTCTGAAGGGGGCGGCCAGATTCTGCAGCGGCGGCAGATGCAGGGAACTGAAGCGGCGTTGCGATTGTGTGGTTGCGACGCCATCAGGCGCAATGACCGATGTTACCAAGGTCAATCGGTCTGTGCTCAGCACACTCGGCACCTCGCGGGCATTGCCGTTTCTGACAGGCAATCAGCAGCTTTCAGGAGGCTTTGCCGCACTCGGAAATTGCGGGCTTATGGCGGCCAGTCAGCAAGAGGATAGGGCGCGGCCGCAGCAGCGCAACTCACCGGCGCCCAGTCCACCCAGTCCACCCGGTCCACCCAGTCCACCCGGTCCGCCGGACCCACCGCACGGCGACACGGATGACGGCAACAACGGCCATGGAAATGATCCAGGCAAGCATGATGGCAGCAATCCCGGAAAATCCAACGGCCACGGCAAGGGCAATGGGAACGGCACTGGCGACGGATAGCCGCTCTTTTTCTTGGCGCGCGTCTGGTGTTCGACTTCGCTGGCCAGCGAGTCCTGCGGTCAACGGCCCTGTTTGAATGCAGGTCAGGAACCGAATTGTTGCTCCGCATAGCCGGCATTCGCCTCCACCGCTGCTCCCGCCCGTTTGGCAAGAAAATCATCCGGTCTGCGCGATATCCGGACATAGAAGTCCTGCAAGTCTGCCGGCAGTCCCGCAGCCTTGGCTTTGGCCGCCGCTATGATCTTTCGGCTGCCTGGCGAGCGCGAATGCAACGCCTCGATGAGTTTGCCGTGGAGAAGGCGCAATTCCGCGAAATCCGGCGACGACGCAACATTTTCATCGCCGACAACGGCATTGATTCTCGTCCTAGCGCTCTTTCCCTTGAGCTCCAGCGATCCCGCTTCGAGCAACGCCCAGCCGGGCAGCGATCTTGCTGTGTCGTAGGACGCGAGGATGTCGAAACTCACCGTCTTGCACGCTGTCTCGATACGCGCTGCGATGTTCACCGCGTCGCCAACGGCCGAATAGTTGAATCGCGACTCCGCCCCCATGTTTCCGACGCAGGCGATGCCGGTATGGATTCCGATACCGATGCGAACCGTCTGCCCGGCCCCGAATCCGAATGCATCGCTTTCGTTGAGGCGGGCCATCGTCTCGCGCATGGCCAATGCCGCGCGAACGGCCTTGGCAGGATGATCGGCGACGTCGACCGGGGCATTCCAGAAGGCCATGATCGAGTCGCCGATGAACTTGTCGAGTGTGCCTTCATTGGCGGTGACATGACGGCTGAGCGCGTCGAGAAGCGTGTTCAGAAACCGCACGAGGGCGGTGGGCGGCAGTCTTTCGCTGATCTCGGTGAAGTTTCGCACATCGACGAACATCACGGTCAGCTCGCGGTCGTCTCCGCCAAGACGAAGTGCGTTGCGCGTGTGCTCGATGCGGTAGAGAAGCGATGGCGATAGATATTGGCCGAAGGCCCGCCGGATCGCGCGCCGCTCCCGGTCGGTCACCAGGAAGCGGAAAGAGGTTGTCGCGAAATGCGTGATCGTGCCCATGACGATCGGCGCAAATGGATCGAACAGCAGTCCGGCCAGCGAAAAGGCAAGCCACGATGCGACGAGCGCAAGGCCCGTGATCGCCAGGCCGCAGGCGAGCGCAATCGCCGGGCTCACGAAAATTGTGAGAAACACCAGAAGGGTGCCCAGGATCGCGATGGACGCGATTTCCAGCCCGTTTGCCCAGTCGGGCCGCGACAGATAATGCCCGGACAGGATCTGTTCAACCATCTGCGCGTGGAGCGATACACCGGGCACGTTCTCACCGAGTGCCGTGACACGAATATCCTGCAAGCCGGCGGCGGAAGTGCCGACAAACACGATGTTGCCCTCGATGGCGGCCCTTGTTTTGGGTGAGACGCCGGCGAGTGCGAGCAGGTCCTTCGCAGAAACATATCGTTCCGGCCTGTCGGGACTGACATAGAGCCAGAGTTCGCCGGCCGAGGTCACCGGGATAACGAAGTCGCCGATCTTGACGGATGTCATTATGCCCTGCCGATCCGGCACGCCGGCAATCAGATAGGTGGATGCGCCCTGCGCTACCCTCATGGCTTCGAGGGCAAGATTCGGATAAAGCTGCTCGCCGTCGGTCAGAAAGAGTGGAGCTGCCCTGACCACCGCGGTCGATCTGCCCGGATTGAGGCTGATATGTCCGAGACCGGCGGCGTTGGCCTCGAGCTGCGGCCGCAGCGGTGTGGCTGCCCTGATATGAGGGGGAGCCTCCATCGGGCTCTCGCCCGTAAAGGCGATGCCAGCCCTCATGTGCGGCCGATAGGTCCCTTCGTTGGAGATGCCGTAACCCAGGATAACCGGCTTGCCGGCGATCGATCGGGCGAAGATTTCATCATTATCGGGCAGGCGATCGAGCAGGGCAGGATCGATGCCCGGCACCTCGCGGACAACACTGCGAGGCGACAAACGATCGGGTTCGGCGAAAAGGATGTCGAACGCGATGGCTGCCGCACCAAGCTCCGTCAGTTTCTCGACCAGAGCAGCCATGCGATTCCTGGGCCACGGCCACTGCCCGAACTGCTGCAATGAGGCCTCGTCGATGTCGACCACGCGGACAGGCATCGGTTCGAAGCTGCGAGGTGCCAACCTCTGATATTGGTCGAATGTGGCTTCGCGGGCGAGTCTCAACGGCTGCGGATCGATCGCCCGGACAACGGTAAGTGCTGCCACCAGGGACAAGCCCAGGATGACGCCGGCCAACTGGGAGCGGGTCATGACTGCTGCATCAATTGTTGTGCCGCGTATCCTTGCTGCATGGTCCCGCTCCGGGAATAGCTTTTCGAGCCTTGAGGCTAGGCTGCATTGTTCCCGGCGAATGCGCAATCGCCAACCTTACCGCCCAGCGGAGTAGCGCAGTTCTTCAGCCTGGCGCATCCGTCGTCGGTCTGGCACGCATGGCTGACCATGGAGGGCGCCGCCCCGATCAAACGTGGCCGGAACCCGTGTCGATGGAGTCACTCTACTTGGGGTTGAATTCTCTGCGGCCACGCTCGCGGACACCTCGTCAAGCATCAAGGGGAGGGCGTTTTCAGCAACCAAATGCCCTGTGGAACATCCATTTAGCTGTACACTTAGCATTTGCTAATGTTCACTAAATTGAAAGGCAACGATAAAAGACGTGTGGCTGGGGAACCTGGATTCAGTCACTGGGATCAAATAAGCTTAGCTATGTCAATTGCTTAGCCGAATTCGCGCGAGTAACGTGGGCCCCATGTGGGGCTGTCAACCGCCGACAGCGGGTCAGTTTGAAATTGCTCATGTCGAGGCCTTCCAGCACCCATAATCCCATTATGGATAGATTGTCCTTAAATGTTTATTAGAGTATGCTAAAATTAGGCACAGAAGGCCCTGCCTCCAAAGATGCGGCGCACAAAGCGTCTTAGGGAGGAACCATGAGAACGCTTCTTATCGTCACGACGGCACTTGCATTCGCAGCCTCCGCTCCCGCGCTTGCGGACCCTAAAGGCAGCACTACGACAACTACCTCTGAACAGGGACATAGCGGAAATCCGCCAAACAATGACAACGGGACGACCACGACCACCACAACGACCGGACCAAGCGGTCAGGTGAATAATGGCAAGCTCGACTGTAACAATTGCGATACGACCACCACGACGACTGGGCCGGGCAACAGCAACAAATAAGACCGCGGAACTCCGCTTATTGGGGCGCATTCGGGAACGCGCCCCGCTTTTTTGCCCCATCCCGAGCGCCCCAGGGCTTACAAAGCGGCTTCCTTTTTATAAGGGCCGCGCAGCATAGATTTCTCGGCTTCGGTCTTCGGATCCCATCCGTCCTGATGCTTCTGGATCACGAAGCAGGCGCTACCGTTTATGACTTGGATGTCGTCTACCGGGTGTAGTCCACATATTTCCTCCAATCGCATTCCGCTATGGAGCGGGATCAACGGCAACAACGGCCGGTCGTATCGGGTGGATTGCTCAGGTAATCGGTCGATCGGAAGATGTGCTCAAGCTGCTCAGCTGTCCGTGTTTCTCGGTCTTTGCTGCTGGACCGCCCGCCGGGAAACTTGTGATTCGAGAGGGGCTAGGTGAACGCGGGATAAGCTACTTGAAGGTCAGCCATTCCCAATGTCGGTTTATGGCGCTTCGAAATCGACTCAGGTAGGTGGCTCACCGCCTGAGCTATCGCGCGGATGCTTTTGCGCGAATAAATGGTAAAGTTGCCCGGCGAGGCTGAACCGCCCGTCACCACGGCGGGCTTTTGTATGTGGGTATGAGGGTAACGGTGTAGTGGCCTTCCTCCAGCGGGAAATCGTTCCCGTACTCCCGGCAGAGCTCTTTGGTGATGACGCGGCGCTTTGAGTTGCGCCGTGTCACCTCATACTCCGTCTCACACCGCATGCACTTGATTATTTCTGGCATGGCCCGGGCCCCGCCCCATCAGGCTGCTTTACGGATGACCGCCTTGAACGGATGATCCATCGAAGGCATCTGGCCGGACGCCCCGCTCGACTTGACCCCAGGTCACTGGATCGGCGATTGGAAACCGGCACCGGGGGAGAGAACGCGCCCACGCCCGTGTTGCCTCTCCCCAAAGCCGCCCCTGGTGCCTGTGGCGTTCGCTAAACTCCGAGCCATTCGGAGCCGCTTTTGACCAGCCGGATTCAAGCTAAGACACCAGCCAATTACGGCATTTCTTCCCGGCCCCCAGAGCCATGCGAGAAGGACTGGATTTCATCCATGTCGATCTTCCCGTCACCGTTCTGGTCGATTGCAGAGAAGATTCGGCCGACAGCCTCCTGGACCTCGTTCTCGGACAGCGATCCGTCACCATCCGTGTCCAGAAGCGCGAGTACAAGTCGCATCCCGGTGCCGCGCATCATGCGAGGACCATGATTTCCGACCATTCCATGCTCACCGGCTGGGCCGCCATTGCGGTGCCACCGCCATCCGTCTCCATGACGGGAAGCTTCCTGTTGACGATTGTCACCCTCCTCTTGCCGATTGTTACCTTCGTTGGAGCTCCGATCCTGTTGCATTCTCTCCTGGACGGCTTGCTCAATCATCTGGCGAATCATTTCATGCGTCGGCCCACCCGCCTGTCCGTTCACATCCGGCAGTTGCCCGGCACCGGGCTGTTGGGTGGTCGCCGGGGTTGGTGCAGGTGTTCCGTTCGTCTGGGCGAGCGCAGGGAAGGTCGCGAACATAAAAGCGGCGGCCGCAGTGGTCGTGCAGCGTGGAAATCTCATGACATGCTCCATTGGTTGGTCGTGGTCTGCCTCAAGCTGATTGGCTGGCCCCCAACTTGGAGTTCATTCCGATTGTTCCTCCCTGGAGATCGGGTCACGATGAAGTTACACGAACCATGGGGGGATAGGCTTCAACATACTGTGCCGACAGCAGCCGCACGTCACGGCCACGTGCAGTCAATTCTCTCGCCCAACAAAGCAACGTGGCAAGCTCTCGAAGAATGGCAGCACGCGCCCACGCGTCAGCTTCCTGCGAACGACAACCTCACTCGCCGCGTCCACCTCGTGGACTTGCAGAATCGGCAGCTGCGGCGGCCTCATGCGAGCCGGACGGGGCGAAATCATTCGTGGGACATCCAGTTTGGCTGGGGAACCTGGATTCGAACCAGGACTAACGGAGTCAGAGTCCGTGGGTCTACCGTTAACCTATTCCCCAGCAGGTGCGGTCATGAACCGCGCGGCCGAGCGGCTGAGCCGCTTGAGCGCTGCCTTGTAGCCGCCAGCGGAAAATAGTCAAGCCTGCTCTGCGGTACAAATCGGGCAATCGCACAAGTTTGCGCTGCCCTTCATCAGCCTGCCGGCAGCTTCTGCCCGTGAACAGGAGAAGCCCGCTGGCCGCGCCTCAGCTCTCTGTCCGGCTGAATTGCGAGCGTTCGAAGAACAGCACGATGCCCAGCCCGAGAATCAGCGGGATGATGAGATAAAGCAGCCGGAACACCAGCAGTGCGGCCAGCACGCCCACCGGGTCCATGTCGGAAAGCCCGGCGAGAAATACCACTTCGAACACGCCGAGCCCGCCCGGCGCGTGCGAGAGCTGGGCGACCGAAAAGGAGACGAGGAAGACGCCGAGCACGACGAAATAGCCGGGATTCTGGGCTTCGGGCAGGGCAAAGAAGATGATCGCGGCGGCGGCGAGCAATTCGATCGGGCCGATAAGCAACTGCCTGGCGACGATCGGCAGCGCCGGATAGTGCAGTTGGAAGCTGGCGATCTTCAGCGGGCGCAGATGCAGCCAGCTGCCGAATATATAGGCGGCGACGATCAGCAGCATCGCAATGCCGGCCGCTTCCGACAGGCCATGATGGGCAATGCCGGAAAACCGGTCGAGGATCTCGGGCTCGAACACCAGCACCAGGCCGGCCATCAGGATGGTCGACAGCACGAAGGTGATCCAGCAGATTGCCACAAGCACGCCGACATCCTGTCCGGTCAGCCCTCTGGTGCCATAGGCGCGGTAGCGGATGACGGCGCCGGAGAACACCGAACCGCCGATATTGTGCGAAAGTGCGTAGGTGGTGAAGGAGCAGAGCGTCACGAACAGCCACGACACCTTCTTGCCGATATGCAGGAGCGCGATGTGGTCGTAGCCGGCGAGCGCGGCATAGGCGATGACGGAACTGAGCGCCGCCAGCACCCAGCCACGGGTTGGAATGGCGGCAAGCCCGTCCCAGACATCGTCGATCGAGATGCCGCGCAGCTCGTGCCAGAGCAACAGCAGCGAGAAGATCACCGCGGCACCGCCGACGACCGGCCAGAAATAGCGTCTCCAGTTCATTGCCTGACTGCCATGCGTTGCGTGTCCGCTTCCTTTTCTCTTGAAGATGGGAGGCCGGTTGCCCGGCTTCTTCCGTTCATTTCAGAAATGCCTCATTGAAGCCGGCTATTCAACCGCGAACGCTTACCGGTGCTACCCACCTGCAAGATCCACCTGCACCGAAGGCGGTGCAAAGGCGCCAGCAAGCGGTGAGGCGTCGGCTCTTCCGGGAGATCGTCTCCGACAGTCTCACACTATCAATCCAGCCTTGCGGCTAGATTACGCACGAAGGCGGCTTGGGAGCCCAGCCGGCAAAATTCGGCGCATGGCTCTTGGTGATCGGGCGCACCGCTGTTAGTCTGGCGGCAACTTGAAACATGCCAAAGCGCCTGCAGCGTCCGTCATCGGTTCGCGCGGCGCCGGAAGGAACGACAGTGGAAGACCGCGACACCGGCGCAGGCGCGCCGGAGGTGGGCGCGTCCAGCGCTTCCCCAGGGCCATCTGGCTCGGGGACAGCCGGTTGGCAGCAACGCCGCCCGACGGAGCTTGGCTCCGCCGACGGGCCGGCGGGCGACGCGACCCGCAACCAGAAGGGCAAGCCCAAGAAGCGGCGCAAGCGAAGGCGAGGGCGCAAGGTTTTTGCGCGCGACGAAGCGCGCCCCCAAGACAATCGATCGCCGATGCCAGGCAAAGCCGCTGTCTCGGCCATGGAACCGAAGCAGGCGGCTCCGGTGATCTCGCCCGTCGCTTCAACGCCGCGCCCGGAGCAGGGCGTCCGCCGCCCGCCGGTGCACGAGCTTCCCGTCTTCGCGGCCCTCGACCTCGGCACCAACAATTGCCGGCTGCTGGTCGCCGTTCCCTCACGGCATGGCCAGTTTCGCGTCATCGATGCCTTCTCGCGCATCGTCAGGCTGGGCGAAGGGCTCACTGCCAATGGCCGGCTCAGCCAGCCGGCGATGGACCGCGCCGTCGAGGCGCTGAAGATCTGCGGCGACAAATTGCGCAGCCGCAAGATCAGGAAGGCAAGGCTGATCGCCACGGAAGCCTGCCGCTCGGCGGCAAACGGCGTCGAGTTCCTGGAACGCGTCGAGCGCGAGGCCGGCGTGAAGCTCGAGATCATCGACCGCCAGACCGAGGCGCGGCTGGCGGTGTCCGGCTGCGGCTCGCTGGTCGAGCGCGACACGCAGGGCGTCGTCCTGTTCGATATTGGCGGCGGCTCTTCCGAAATCGCACTGATCGATCTCACCGGTCGCCGGTCGCCGCGCCTCGCCAACCATATCGTCTCCTGGACGTCGCTGCCGGTCGGCGTCGTCTCGCTGGCCGAACGTTTCGGTGGCCGCACGGTGACACGCGAGATTTTCACGGCCATGGTCGATGACGTTGCCGGCCGGTTGGCCGCCTTCGATGGCCGCGACCGGCTAAGCCACCTCAAGGCCAACCCGAACTTCCATCTGCTGGGCACCTCCGGCACGGTAACGACGCTCGCCGGCGTCCACCTCGATCTCGAACGCTATGATCGCCGCCGGGTCGACGGGCTGTGGATGGACCGCGACAGCGTCGACCGCATGGTGGAGAGACTGGTCGGCTGGGATTTCCAGCAGCGTGTGGCCAATCCCTGCATTGGCGCCGATCGCGCCGATCTGGTGCTGGCCGGCTGCGCCATACTGGAGGCGATCCGCGCGGTTTGGCCGTCGGAGCGGCTGCGTGTCGCCGACCGTGGCCTGCGCGAGGGCATACTGAGCGAACTGATGGCCGATGACGGCGTCTGGCGCAATGATGGGCGTGGCAGAGCATGATCATGCTCGGACAAGAAATCAAGCGATGACCAAGAAACCGGAAAAGCCAGGAACGGCCGGCATTCGCGTGCTGAAGACGCGTATCAAGAAGAAGAGCGGCCTGAAGGAGTCCTCGCGCCGCTGGCTGCAGCGCCACATCAACGATCCCTATGTGCAGAGGTCGAAGGCTGATGGCTATCGCTCGCGCGCGGCCTACAAGCTGATCGAGATCGACGACAAGCATCATCTTCTAAAGCCCGGCATGAAGGTGATCGATCTTGGCGCTGCGCCCGGCGGCTGGTGCCAGGTGGCAGCCGCGCGCACGAAATCGACGGCGGAAAACCCGCATGTCGTCGGCATCGATTATCTGGAAATGGATGCCGTGCCTGGAGCGCCGGTGCTTTTGATGGATTTCCTGGACGTGGATGCGCCGCGCAAACTGTCCGAGGCGCTGGGTGGCGATCCCGATGTCGTGCTGTCCGACATGGCGGCACCGACCACTGGCCATAAGCGGACCGACCACATCCGCACCATGCATCTGTGCGAGGTGGCGGCCGATTTCGCGCTGTCCGTGCTGAAGCCGGGCGGACATTTCCTCGCCAAGACTTTTCAGGGCGGCGCGGAAAACGAGCTGCTGTCGATGCTCAAGAAGAATTTCCGCTCCGTCCACCACGTCAAACCGCCGGCTTCGCGCGATGAGTCGGTCGAACTCTATTTGCTGGCGAAGGATTTTAAGGGGCGCTCCCTTCCTTCTCCCCTTGTGGGAGAAAGTGGCGCCGAAGGCGACGGATGAGGGGTGTTCCAAGGAGCACCAATGTCTCACTCCGTCCAACACCCCTCAACCGTCTCGGCGCTCCGCGCCCGATCCGCCTTCTCTCGCGAGGGGAGAACGAAACGGCCGGACTCACTCCCCCGGCGATCTCGCCGGCTGCAGGTCCTTCGGTGTCGTCAGCCGGCCATGGCCCGACACGGCGTTGCCGGCATCCGGCGCCAGCCGCATGAAAGAGAGCGCCGCGGCGGCTGAGATCGCGGCGACGATGAAGAAGGCGGTGTGGAAATCCGTCAGCGTCAGCGGTCCGCCATGGACGCTCGTCGACACTTCCAATATGCCGCCGGCCACCGCCACGCCAAGCGCGATCGACAATTGCTGGAACACGGCGGTGATCGGCGTTGCCTTGCTGGTGTCCTCGGCCGAAACCTCGGCATAGGACAGCGCATTGACGCCGGTGAAGAACATCGAGCGGATGAAGCCGCCGACCAGAAGCACGGACAGCATCAGCAGGTAGGGCGTGTCGGGCGTGAACAGGCCGTTGATGGCGATCGATCCGGCGGCGACCAGCGAGTCCACGATCAAAACGCGGCGGAAGCCGACGACGCGGAAAATCAGCGCGGTGACGAATTTCATGCCGATGGCGCCGATTGCCGAGACGAAAGTGATCATGCCGGACTGGAACGGCGTCAGCCCGAAGCCGATCTGGAACATCAGCGGCAAAAGAAACGGCACCGCGCCGATGCCGATGCGGAACAGCGAGCCGCCGAGCACGGAGGATCGGAACACCTGGTTGCGGAACAGTTCGAGCGCCAGCAGCGGGTTTTTGGCGCGGCGCGCATGCATCAGGTAGAGCGCGCCCGACACCAGCCCGACGGCCACGGTGATGAAGCCGGTCGCCGGCGGCAAATAGGGCAGGCTGACCACCGACAGGCCGAACACGATCCCGGATGCCGCCAACCCGCTGAGCACGAAGCCGATGAAATCGAGCGGCGGCGTCTCCATGGATTCGGTCTGGGGCAGGAAGCGGGTGGCCAGCCAGATGCCGATCAGGCCGATCGGCACGTTGATCAGGAAGATCCAGTGCCAGGTGAAGTAGGTGGTGATGAAGCCGCCGATCGGCGGGCCCACCAGCGGGCCGACCAGCGCGGGAATGGTCAGCCACGACATGGCCGCGACCAGTTCGCTCTTGGGCGTCGCACGCACCAGAACCAGGCGCCCGACCGGCGTCATCATGGCGCCGCCGATGCCTTGCAGGAAGCGTGACACAACGAAGGCCGGCAGCGAACCTGAGAAGGCGCAGGCGACCGAACCGGCGATGAAGACCGCGATCGCGGCGCGGAAGATATTCTTGGCGCCGAAGCGGTCGGCCATCCAGCCGCTGATCGGAATGAAGATCGCCAGCGACACCAGATAGGCGGTCAGCGCCAGCTTGAGCGCGATAGGGCTGGTATGGATGTCGATGGCGATCGCCGGCAGCGACGTCGCGATCACGGTCGAATCCATGTTTTCCATGAAAAGTGCGACCGCCAGGATGAGCGGAATGGTGCGGTTCACGAGCGTGCCTGTTTCAGATTCTCTTTCCGGCCGGGGGCGAGCCGATACGAGGGGCGGGTATCACGGCCGGGCACCGATGTCGTGTTAATTTGCTGTCACTTTTGTGCGACCGCAAGGATGCCGACTTTCGCTTTGACATGCCCATGCCGGCAGAGATCATATCCGTTCCAGGCAAGGGACACCTTGCAGGGAGCGGTACACATCATTATTGTAGTGAATATAACTACTATGGGACATTATCATGGACAAAGCTGTTTCGGCAGCCGATGCCAATCGCAGGTTTTCTCTCCTGCTGCGCGGCGTTCGCGAAGGACAAAGCTACGTGGTGACCAGTCACGGGCGTCCGGTCGCTCGGATCGTGCCCGCGGATCATCAGGAGGGTGTGGCTGCCCGATCGCGCGCGGCGTTGTTGTCGCGCCTTGAGCGCCAGCCTGTCATGGATGCCGGGCGTTGGACGCGTGATGAACTCTACGAGGACGAGCATTGAAGATCGCGCTCGATACCAATGTCCTTGCTTACGCGGAAGGGGTGAACGGTGCGGAGAAGCGCGACGTCGTTCTCGAATTGCTGCGCAATGTCCAGCAAGATGACGCCGTTATTCCTGTTCAGGTTCTTGGTGAACTGTTCAACGTTTTGGTCCGCAAGGCAGGAAGACCGCCCGCGGAGGCACGGGATGCCCTTCTGAGCTGGAGCGACGCATTCTCCGTTGCCGCGACGACGCAAGATGTGATGATGATGGCCGCTGATCTGGCTGCCGATCACCGATTCAGCATTTGGGACTCGGTCATTCTCTCCACGGCCTCGCAAGCTGGTTGTCGGCTGCTGGTCTCGGAAGATCTGCAAGACGGCTTCACATGGGGCGGGGTCACTGTCGTCAGTCCTTTTGCAGCGCCACGTCATGCATTGCTTGATGCTCTGGCGGGGAAGTCTGGCGACTAGAACGCGGAACGCCGCAACGATCGGCTTTTCATCGGCGCCGCGACGTGTTACCAGCCAGCGCCAATCCTGAAAGGGAAGATGAGAGTCGGCGCTGCCCATTCTGGTCCAGCGCTTTTTCCGCATTCAAAGGGCTGGCCATGGCAAAGATCATCGAAACGTCCACCGGCGCGCTGGCGCTGACCTTTGACGACGTGCTGTTGCAGCCCGGCCATTCCGAGGTCATGCCCGGCCAGACCGACATCCGCACCCGCATCGCCGGCGACATCGACCTCAACGTGCCGATCCTGTCGGCGGCGATGGACACCGTCACCGAAGCGCGTCTCGCCATCGCCATGGCCCAGGCCGGCGGCATCGGCGTCATCCACCGCAATTTTTCGCCGGCCGAACAGGCCGAGCAGGTGCGTCAGGTCAAGAAATTCGAATCCGGCATGGTGGTCAACCCGGTCACCATCGGCCCCGACGCCACGCTTGCCGATGCGCTGTCCCTGATGCGCACCTACTCGATCTCCGGCATACCGGTGGTCGAGAATGGCGGCACTGGCGGCCACAAGACCGGCCGATTGGTCGGCATCCTGACCAATCGCGACGTGCGCTTTGCCTCCGATCCGGGGCAGAAGGTCTACGAACTGATGACCCGTGAGAACCTGATCACGGTCAAGGAGAATGTCGACCAGGACGAAGCCAAGCGGCTCCTCCACCAGCACCGGATCGAAAAGCTCGTCGTGGTCGACAAGTCAGGAAATTGCGTCGGCCTGATCACCGTCAAGGACATCGAGAAGTCGCAGCTGAACCCCCACGCCACCAAGGACGCGCAGGGTCGCCTGCGCGCGGCGGCCGCCACCAGCGTCGGCGACGACGGCTTCGAGCGCGCCGAACGCCTCATCGAGGCCGGCGTCGACCTTCTGGTGATCGATACCGCGCATGGCCACTCGCAGCGCGTGCTGGATGCGGTCGCGCGCGCCAAGAAACTCTCCAACTCGGTTCGCATCCTGGCCGGCAATGTCGCCACCGCCGAAGGCACGCAGGCCCTGATCGATGCTGGCGCCGACGCCGTCAAGGTCGGCATCGGCCCGGGCTCGATCTGCACCACCCGCATCGTTGCCGGTGTCGGCGTGCCGCAGCTTTCGGCCATCATGTCGGCGGTCGAGACGGCGCACAAATCGGGTGCCTCGGTCATTGCCGACGGCGGCATCAAATATTCCGGTGATCTCGCGAAGGCGCTCGCGGCCGGCGCCAGCGCCGCCATGATAGGCTCGCTGCTGGCCGGAACCGACGAAAGCCCAGGCGAGGTCTATCTGCACCAGGGCCGCTCCTTCAAGGCCTATCGCGGCATGGGTTCTGTCGGCGCAATGGCGCGCGGCTCCGCCGACCGCTACTTCCAGGCCGAGGTGCGCGATACGCTGAAACTGGTGCCGGAAGGCATTGAAGGGCAGGTTCCCTACAAAGGACCTGTGTCTGGCGTGCTGCACCAGCTTGCAGGCGGCCTGAAAGCCGCTATGGGTTATGTTGGCGGTCGCGATCTTGCCGATTTCCGCGAACGCGCCACCTTTGTGCGCATATCCAACGCCGGACTTCGTGAAAGCCACGCCCATGACGTCACGATTACCCGCGAAAGCCCGAACTATCCCGGCGGAGCCTGATTCCGACGGAATCGGGCGAAGCCTGACGGCGGCGGTCCTGCGGCTGTCACGTCACGCTGCCGCCCTCTGTTTCCTGTCGGCGGCGGTTTTCATTCTCATGACGGTGCTGGAGTTCTTCTATTTCCGCCAGTTGAGCGGCGGCCTGCCGTCGCTCGACATGCGCTATTTCGGTTTTACGCCCGATGAAGGCATGGCCTGGCTGACGGCGCTCGGCCGGCGCGGCGGCGAGATCATTCTGGTCTGGCACTATCTGACCTTCGACCTCTTGTTCCCGGCATTGCTGTCGCTGACGCTGGTCAGCCTGATCCTGGCGACCGGTCGTCGCCTGAAGAATTTCCGCGTACTGTCGGGGCAGGTGCAGTCGATCTTCGCGCTGGTCCTTGTGCTGCCCTACACGATCGCCGACTATGCCCAGAACGTCGCCGTGGCGCGGCTTTTGTCTGATTTCCTGTACGCCAACCCGGATTCGCTGGCTTTCGCGTCGGCGCTGATCGTCACCAAATTCGCGCTTCTCGCCGTCCCGGTTACCATAATTGCCGTTTTTTGGGTGGCGGGCCTGAGACGCCAGGATTGATGACGCCAGAATTGATGCCGAACAGGGCAGGGACCACTTCATGAACCAGACGGCGATCTTCTGGCCGATGCTTGCGCACGTGCTGCTGATCTATATCGTTTACGCGGTCCTCGGCCGCCGCAGATTTTTTGCCGTCAACTCGGGTGAAGCCAAGGCCGGCCAATACAAGGTGCGCTCGACCGAACCAGCCTCCAGCGTTGCCAGCAATCTCATCAGCCAATTCGAATTGCCGGTGCTGTTCTATGTGCTGTGCCTGGCGTTGCACCTGACCAATGGCGTCAACTATCTTACGCTGGCGCTGATGTGGATTTTCGTCCTGACGCGCTATGTCCACGCCGGGATCCACCTGACGGGCAACAACCTGCTGCTGCGCAACCGTTCTTTCGTCCTCGGGGCGGTGGTTCTTTTGCTGGGGTGGATCTGGTTCGCCCTGCACCTGCTGCAAGTGGTTTGAGCCGCGCCGGCCGGCGCCTACAGATCGAACACCGCGATCTTGCGCTTGTCGAACTTGATGCCGATTTCGCCGCGCACCAGTTTCAGCGCCGCTTCGCCGAACACGGCGCGGCGCCATCCCTGCAGGGCCGGCACATCGGCATCTTCCCCTTCGGCCGCGATGCGGTCGATATCGTCGCTGGAGGCCAGCACTTTCGAGGCCACGCCCTGCTTTTCGGCAACGATCCTGAGCAGCACTTTCAACAGTTCCGCCGCGGCGCTTGAGCCTTCGGGGGGCTGAAAATTCTTCGGCAGTTTCGGCATCTGCTCCTTGGGCAAGGCCAGTGCCATATTGACCGCGCCAAGCAGGGCTGTCGCCGTCGAGGAGCGTTCCCAGCCCTTGGGCGTGGTGCGCAGCTTGGCAAGGGCCGCCGCATCGCGCGGCGCCTGCTGTGCCACTTCGTAGATCGCATCGTCCTTGAGCACGCGGCCACGCGGCACGTCGCGTTCCCTGGCCTCGCGTTCGCGCCATGCCGCCACAGCCTGCACGATCGCCAGCTCCTGCGGCTTGCGCAGCCGCATCTTCAGCCGCTTCCAGGAGTCTTCGGGATGCGGATCATAGGTCTCGCGCGAGGTCAGGATGTCCATTTCCTCATTCAGCCAGTGGGCGCGGTTTTCCCGCGCCAGCTCGGCGCTGAGGTGCTGATAGACCTCGATCAAATGGGTGACGTCGGCCAGCGCATAGTCGAGCTGCTTGTCGGAAAGCGGCCGGTGGCGCCAGTCGGTGAAACGTGACGATTTGTCGAGCCGCGCGCCGGTGATGCGCTGCACGAGCTGGTCGTAGGAAACACTGTCGCCGAAGCCGCAGACCATCGCCGCGACCTGTGTGTCAAATACCGGATGTGGGACGAGGCCGCCGAGATGGACGATGATTTCGATGTCCTGTCGGGCGGCATGGAAGACTTTGACCACTGCCTCGTTGGCCATCAGCCTGAAGAACGGGGTGAGGTTTATGTCGGGCGAAAGCGGATCGATCAGCGCCGTCACGCCGGGGGCCGCCATCTGGATGAGGCACAGGATTGGCCAGAAGGTCGTTTCGCGGATGAATTCGGTGTCGACGGTGACAAAATCCGACTTTTCGAAAGCGGCGAGAACGGTCTCGAGTTCTTTCTGGGTGGTGATGACGTGCATCAAATCGCTTTTGGCAGGAGTAGGGTCTTCCTAGATTTCAGCCGGGAAGGCTTTCGTCAAGCGTCGGCATTGGCGTCGTGAAGCGGCTGGGGCGCCGGAATCGCCGTTTTTCCCAGTCGGCCGAGCGAAAACTGGCCGAGATGCACAACAGAGCGGCGAAGCGAAAGACTTGGCCGCAGGAACATCCCCCGCCAAATTGATTTTCTGCCGGGAGGCGGTCACTCAATCTGTGTCGACATTCAGCGTCTTCACCGATGCCGCATACGCGACGAACGCTTCGATATTTCAGGCAATGCCGCTCAAGGTCCGGCAATGGCCCAAAGCCATCCGCTTGCCTTGACAAAGCCGGCCTCTCATGCGCTTTTCGCGCCAATTTCGAGCCGGGCCTCGGCCCGCACCCAGCATCCGGACTTTACCAATGACCATGCACCGCTACCGCAGCCATACCTGTGCCCAGTTGAGAAAGAGCGATGTGGGCAATTCCGTACGCCTGTCGGGCTGGGTGCATCGCGTGCGCGACCATGGCGGCCTGCTCTTCATCGACTTGCGCGACCACTATGGTTTGACCCAGATCGTCGCCGATCCCGATTCGCCAGCCTTCAAGGTCGCCGAGACCTTGCGTGGCGAGTGGGTCATCCGCGTCGATGGCGAGGTCAAGGCACGCTTGCCCGAGACCGTCAACGCCAACCTGCCGACGGGAGAGATCGAGATTTTCGCCCGCGAGATCGAGGTGCTGTCGGCCGCCAAGGAATTGCCGCTGCCGGTGTTCGGCGAGCCCGACTATCCCGAGGACATCAGGCTTAAATATCGTTTCCTCGACCTGCGCCGCGAGACGCTGCACAGGAACATCGTGGCGCGCACGAAGATCATCGCCGAGATGCGCAAGCGCATGACCGATGTCGGCTTCACCGAGTTCTCGACGCCGATTCTCACCGCCTCCTCGCCGGAAGGCGCGCGTGACTTCCTGGTGCCGTCGCGTATCCATCCCGGCACGTTCTACGCGCTGCCGCAGGCGCCGCAGCAGTACAAGCAGTTGATCATGGTGTCCGGCTTCGACCGCTATTTCCAGATCGCGCCCTGCTTCCGCGACGAGGATCCGCGCGCCGACCGTCTGCCCGGTGAATTCTACCAGCTCGACCTCGAAATGAGCTTCGTCGAGCAGGACGACGTGTTGTCGACCATGGAGCCGGTGATGCGGGGCGTCTTCGAGACCTTCGCCAACGGCAAGCCGGTAACACAGAAATTCCAGCGCATTCCCTATGATGTCGCCATGCGCAAATACGGCTCCGACAAGCCGGACCTGCGCAACCCGATCGAGATGCAGGCCGTCTCGGAGCATTTCCGCGATTCCGGCTTCAAGGTGTTCGCCAACATCCTGGCCAACGACCCGAAGGCCGAGGTCTGGGGCATTCCGGCAAAGACCGGCGGCAGCCGCGCCTTCTGCGACCGCATGAATTCCTGGGCGCAAGGCGAGGGCCAGCCGGGGCTGGGCTACATCTTCTGGCGCAAGGAGGGTGAAAAGCTCGAAGGCGCCGGCCCGCTCGCCAAGAACATCGGCGAGGAGCGCACCGAGGCGATCCGCCAGCAGCTCGGCCTCGCCGATGGCGATGCCGCCTTCTTCGTCGCCGGCGATCCGAAGAAGTTCGTTTCCTTTGCCGGAGCGGCACGCACCCGCGCCGGCGAGGAGTTAAATCTCGTCGACCGCGAGCGCTTCGAACTGTGCTGGATCGTCGATTTCCCGTTTTTCGAATGGAACGAGGACGAGAAGAAGATCGACTTCGCCCACAATCCGTTTTCGATGCCGCAGGGCGGCATCGATGCGCTGAACGGCGAGGATCTGCTCGGCATCAAGGCCTTCCAGTACGACATGGTCTGCAATGGCTTTGAGATCGCCAGCGGTGGCATCCGCAACCATCTGCCTGAAACCATGGTCAAGGCGTTCGAGACCGTCGGGCTGGACCGCGCCACGGTGGAAGAGCGCTTCGGCGGCCTTTACCGCGCCTTCCAGTACGGCGCGCCCCCGCATGGCGGCATGGCCGCCGGTGTCGACCGCGTCGTCATGCTGCTTGTCGGGGCGAAGAACCTGCGCGAGATCACCATGTTCCCGATGAACCAGCAGGCCTATGACCTGTTGATGAACGCGCCCTCGGAAGCCTCGCCGCAGCAGCTTCGCGAACTGGCCCTACGTGTGGCGCCGATCAAGAAGGACTGACGGCAGCGTTGCAACTGCCATTTCTCCCCGTCACTATACGAGGGAAATGTCCGGCAGGACAATGAGGGGCTGCGCGGGTGCTGGCGATTTGCGAGCGGTCGTAGCAGCTGAGGCCTTTTGACAGGCAATCGTTTCATTTCAGAATCGAATTCATATTCGCAAGCGTAGGCGCTGCCCCTCATCCGCCTGCCGGCACCTTCTCCCCGTATAGTGACGGGGAGAAGATAGCTAATTCGATCAGTCCTCGTTGGCCTTGACGGCCACACCGAGCGTCTTCGGCAGGTCGAGGGGGTTGGACATGGCGCCCGCCATGATCAGCGCGAACGGCACCGATGCCGGCGGTTCGGCCGAGATTTCGAGGCTCTTGGGGTCGTCGAGATATTTGCTGACCGCCGCCGTAACCTGCGCCGTCAATTCGGGATTGTTGAGCTGCGCCATCCCGAACGGCACGATCGCCTTGGCCTGGTTGGCGACGTCCTTGGCCGACATGCCTTGCTGCTTGCCGACATAGTCTAGCACCTTGCCGGTCAGCGAATCGTCGTCGAAACGAATCGAGGCGCTGTTGAACGAAAGCTGCTGCAAGAGGCCGAGCATGGCCATGCCTTGCGCGGAATTGTCAGCGCCTTGGGGCTGTGCCGCCATCTTCTTCTGCATCTCCTGCAGTGACTTGATGAAGTCCAGCGTGTAGCCGCCGAGGTTGAAGGTCATGCCGAGCGTGCCGGCATTCTCGACGGAGATGTCGTATTTCGACAGGTCCATCTTGCCGTCGGTTGGCTGCCAGGTGCCAGCCATCTCGAAATTGCCCGAGATGTTCTGGTAGCCAAGCGCATCGATCACCTCTTTCGACTTGGGGTCATCGACCAGCGTCAGATCCGCGTGGAACTTTTCCGTGGTGCCGGTGAATTCCATAGCCTTGCCGTCGGCCGGTGGCGTAATCTCGATGGCGAGCCCGTCCATCGAGAAGGCGGTCTTGTCGGCGACCTTGACCGTCATGTTCGAAAGTTCGGCGGACTTGTACATCATCAGGGAGCCGAGCGGGCCCGTTGCGCCGTCGGCGGGAACCGCCATGTCATGGATGACGAAGGGGCTGAGATCGAGGGTGACGCCGTCCTTGCTGTGTTCGAAGGCCGATGTCGAAACGGTGGCGATGTCAAAGCCACCATTCGCCGCGGTAATGCCTTCGAGTTTGACGTCACCGATGGTGAGGGGCTCCTTTTCGGCCGCTGGCTTTACCGACACGCCCTGCAACACCATGCTGGTGTTGTCGCCGGTCACGCCGGTCCAGGAGACGTCGATGCCCTGCGCGGCCAGCGCCGCCTTCAGCCGATCGGCGACCGCCGTGTCCTGGGCAAGGGCCGCATTCAGCGGCAGTGTGAGCAAGAAGGTCGAAAGAGCGAATTTCCGGAGAGTTGAGCGTCTGATTGTCATCGCGGAGTTCCCTGAGATCCTGAAATTATTTTTCAATTCTTTGCGCCATCACCATTCCGTGACGAACTGGTCCGGAAAAAGGCATCTCCCGCCACAATGGTCAAAAATCACGGCGAAAGGCAAACCTGCCTCCGACGTCATCCGACAAAGCAGTGAATTTGGCATGAAGATCGGGCCACCCGGTATCATCGCGCTTCGCAATAGATGCGGCATGTAACAGATTGATGTTGGTCGGCAAGCCCGCCGTTGCCGTCCCGTGTTGCAGAAAGCGCGCAAGGCGGTCGGCGCGGTTCGCGCCTCTTGCCGCGAATCACCCGCTCGGCTAGTTCCAGCCCATGGGAAAAAGGCTTTTGCCACCTGAAGATGGCGGCGGCGACAACATTGAACCGGTCGATCTGAAGAAGGCGCTGGAAGAGCGCTATCTCGCCTATGCGCTGTCGACCATCATGCATCGGGCGCTGCCCGACGTGCGCGACGGACTGAAGCCGGTCCACCGCCGGATCATGCACGCCATGCGGCTGCTGCGCCTCAATCCCGACCAGGGCTTCGCCAAATGCGCCCGTATCGTCGGCGAGGTGATGGGCAAGTTCCATCCGCATGGCGACCAGTCGATCTATGACGCGCTGGTGCGGCTGGCGCAGGATTTTTCGATGCGCTATCCGCTGGTCGACGGCCAGGGCAATTTCGGCAACATCGACGGCGATAACGCAGCCGCCATGCGCTACACCGAAGCGCGCATGACGGACGTCGCGACCGAACTTCTCGCCGGCATCACCGAGGATGCCGTCGATTATCGGCCGACCTATAATGAGGAAGACGAGGAGCCGGTGGTGCTGCCCGGCGCCTTTCCCAATCTGCTCGCCAACGGCTCGTCCGGCATCGCGGTTGGCATGGCGACATCGATCCCGCCGCACAACGCGGCCGAACTCTGCGACGCCGCACTGCACCTGATCGAGCACCGGGACGCGCCGGTGGCAAAGCTGATGGATTTCGTCCAGGGCCCGGATTTCCCGACCGGCGGCATCATCGTCGACAGCCGCGCCTCGATCCTCGAAGCGTACGAGACAGGCCGCGGCGGCTTCCGTGTGCGGTCGAAGTGGAGCCAGGAGGATCAGGGCAGGGGCACCTGGAGCATCGTCGTCACCGAAATTCCTTATGGCGTGCAAAAGGCCCGGCTGATCGAGAAGATCGCCGAGCTGTTAATGGCCCGCAAACTGCCGCTGCTTGAGGATATCAGGGACGAAAGTGCCGAGGACATCCGCGTCGTGCTGGTACCGAAGAGCCGTTCCGTCGATCCGGGCATCCTGATGGAATCGCTGTTCAAGCTCACCGAGCTCGAAAGCCGGTTCCCCCTCAACATGAACGTGCTGTCGCGCGGCAAGGTGCCCAACGTCCTGTCGCTGAAGGGCGTGCTGCAGGAATGGCTCGACCACCGTCGCGACGTGCTCGTCCGACGCTCGAGGCATCGCCTGGGCGAGATCGAAAGACGGCTGGAGATCCTTGCCGGTTACCTGATCGCCTATCTCAACATCGACGAGGTGATCAAGATCATCCGCGAGGAGGATGAGCCCAAGCAGGTGATGATGGCCCGCTGGTCGCTCACCGACATGCAGGCTGAAGCCATCCTCAACATGCGCCTGCGCGCTTTGCGCAAGCTGGAAGAATTCGAAATCCGCAAGGAATTCGACGGCTTGAGCGCCGAGAAGAAGCAGATCGAGGCGCTGCTGGCGTCCGATGCGAAACAGTGGTCGACGATCAAGTGGGAAGTCGCCAATCTGCGTGAAAAATTCGGCCCGGAGACCGAACTCGGCAAGCGTCGCACCCAGTTCGCCGATGCGCCCGAGCACGACCTGACCGACATCGCGCACGCCATGATCGAGCGCGAACCGGTCACCGTGGTGGTTTCGGAGAAGGGCTGGCTGCGGGCGATGAAAGGCCATCTGGCCGACCTTTCGACGCTGACATTCAAGGAAGGCGACAGCCTCAAGCTCGCCTTCCATGCCCAGACCACCGACAAGGTGCTGGTCTTCACCACCGGCGGCAAGTTCTACACGATCGGTGCCGACCGGCTGCCGGGCGGGCGCGGCCATGGCGAGCCGATCCGCATCATCGTCGACATGGACAATGACCAAGACATCGTCACCGCCTTTGTCCACGATCCGAAGCGCAAGCTGCTGCTGGTCTCGCATGACGCCAACGGCTTCATCGTGCCGGAGGAGGAAGTCGTGGCCAACACCCGCAAGGGCAAGCAAGTGATGAACGTCAAGGCGCCAGACGAGGCCAAGCGCTGCGTGCCGGTCACCGGCGATCACCTGGCTATCGTCGGTGAGAACCGCAAGATGCTGGTGTTCCCGCTCTCCGAGATTCCGGAGATGGGCCGCGGCAAGGGCGTGCGGTTGCAGAAATACAAGGATGGCGGCTTGCTCGACCTCAAGCCGTTCACGCTGGAGACCGGCTTGTCCTGGCAGGATTCGGCTGACCGCACCTTCACCCGTTCGCGCGAGGAACTGGCCGAATGGATCGGCGCCCGTGCGTCGGCCGGGCGCATGGTGCCAAAGGGATTCCCGAGGACGGGCAAGTTCGGATGACGCGCTGATCTCCCCCTCGAGGGGGAGATGTCGCCGAAGGCGACAGAGGGGGTCGGTACGACCTGCCGTGATGCCCTCTTTGTGGTAAAAGAACAGGCCAGCACTTCCGGGTGGCCCGATGGCCTGCCGGCCATCTCCGCCCCGACGGGGCGATTTCCAATCATTTTGGAGTATCGTCACGATTGCTGCACTATATCAGTGCATAACTGACCGGATGGCCGGGGAGAGCAGGGCATTTGAAGGAAGCGAGAATCCAGAAACCGGAACGGCAGCAGCGCCTGTTTGGCCTGTCGACGCCGCTGCGGTCAGCTGTCATTCCGCCGCTGTCGGCGGCACGCTGGCTGCTGGTGCTGATCGTCGCCGCCGGCGTCTATTTCTTCCACGGCTTCCTGTTCCCAGTTCTGGCGGCGCTGGTCATCGCTTTCGCAAGTTGGCCGCTCTACCGACGCCTGCTGGCCGGCGTTGGCGGCAACCGCACCATAGCCGCCACCTTTGCCATCCTGTTCATCCTCGCCTTCCTGGTCATACCGATCGCCCTTGCCGGCACCTATGCCATCAACGAGGTGCGCGAATGGGTCGGCTGGGCCATCGAAACCAACCGCCATGGGGCCGTGACGCCGCACTGGATCGCCACCATGCCTGTCGTGGGCGAATGGCTGAACGAGCAGTGGACCACCAATTTGGGCCATCCCGGCGGCATCGGCGAACTGATCCAACTGGTCAGCGGCGCCAATATCGGCAGCATCTATCGCGGCGCGCTCGCCGCCGGCGGCAGTGCCTTCGGGCTGCTTTTGACGCTGCTGTTCATGATGATCGCGCTGTTCTTCGCCTACCGCGACGGCGAGCATTTTGCTGGCCAGGTCGACCGTCTGGGCGAGCGTATCTTGCCGACACGCTGGGAGCGGATTTCGCGCGTCGTGCCCGCGACCATCTCGTCGACCGTGACCGGCATGACCGTCATCGCGATCGGTGAGGGGCTGGTGCTGGGCATCGCCTACTGGCTGGCTGGCGTGCCGTCGCCGGTCACGCTCGGCGCCTTGACCGGCGTCATGGCGCTGATCCCCGGCGGGGCCCCGCTGTCCTTCACCCTGGTGTCGATCTACCTCGCCGCCAGCGGCTCGCCGATGGCCGGCCTGGCGCTGTTCATATGGGGCACGGTCGAGCTGTTCATCGTCGACAAGACGTTGCGCCCGAAGCTCGTCGGCGGGCCGATAAAACTGCCCTTCCTGCCGACCTTTTTCGGCCTGATTGGCGGCGTCAAGACCATGGGCTTCCTGGGTCTCTTCATCGGCCCGGTGCTGATGGCGCTGCTGGTCGCGATCTGGCGCGAGTGGCTGCGCGAGGTGGAACTTTCCGACGAGATGGCCACCGACTCGGCGGCCGAGATCGAGGCCGGTCCACAGATCGAGATCTTGCCGGAAGCTGGCGCGGCCAAGAAGGCCAGCGCCTGACCCAAAGCCAGATACCCTTATACTGGCCCTGTTCTCCTACACCGGATGGTGCACAGCGAAGTCTACGCGGCGCTTGCGGCCGTCATGCAGTTGCCAGAGAGAATGCGCGACCAGCGTGACGGTCAGGATCCCGCCGCCGATCAGGCTGTTGCGGGTCGGCGTCTCGGCAAAAATCATCCACACCCAGACTGGCGCCAGCACGGTTTCGAGCAGGTAGAACATCGCCACTTCCGGTCCTGAAATGTATTTCGGCCCGGCCGCGAGGCAGAAGAACGAGATCGGCATGATGACGGCGCCGTTGAAGATGATCCACCATGGCGCATTCACATGAAAGCCTTCGCCGGTGACCATGAAGGCTGCCAGCCCAAGCGGCAGAAGGACGCCGACGAGTGAGGTGAAACCCATGTCCTTGCCGCTGGCGCGCGAGATGGTGATGGCCACCGCGACGAAGAAAGCCGAGCAAAGCGCCATGAAATCGCCGAAGAGGTGACCGGTGCCGATCGAGCCGCCTACGATGACCAGCACGCCGAGGATCATGACAGCCATGGCAATGATCGTCGCCAGCCGCGGTCTTTCCCCGAGGAATATCCACGACAGCAGCGCCGCGAAGACCGTGTTGAAGGCCAGGATGAACACCAGGTCGGCGGTTGATGTGTGGTACACGGCAGTGATGAAGGTAACGCTGGTCAGCCCATAGCATATTGCCACGATCAGCCCCGACCAGCCGGGGATGAGCGGCGGGGCGTTCCGGCTCAGGGAGCGCCAGACCGACCAGATGATCATAGCCGCGACGAATGTGGTGCCGGTGCGCAGCAGCATGATCGTCCATGCGCCACCGTCGGCGAGGCGGATCAATGGTATGTCGACAGTCAGTGTCAGGCCGCCGATGGCGGTTATCAAAAGACCTTTCTGGTGATCGTAGGGAGAGGACATGCAGGAACTTTCGCAATGAAATACAGGCTGGTGGCTGGCCGGTGCAATGGCGCACTCTCTCCAGCCAACCGGCTGGAAGACCAGCATCGCCCGCGTTGAAACAGTTTAAGCGTGGATCGTGGAAAAACTCAGCGTGAAACCGCTTCGTTGGTGTAGCGTTCCCAGCCTTTCGGGCCGAGATGCTCCTGCGGCATGAAGCGCATCTTATAATTCATCTTGCGCGAGCCATTGACCCAGTAGCCGAGGTAGACATGGGGCAGGCCCATCGCCTTGGCGCGGGCAATGTGGTCGAGGATCATGAACGTGCCGAGCGAACGCTCCTCGAAATCGGGATTGAAGTAGGAATAGACCATCGACAGCCCGTCGGCCATCTTGTCCGTGAGCGCCACCGCGATGAGTTCGCCCTGACCCTTGCCGGTGATGAAGGTATCGGGTCCGCGCCGCCGGTATTCGATCACCTTGGTGTCGACATGGGTGTCCTCGACCATCATGGCATAGTCGAGCACCGTCATGTCGGACATGCCGCCGCGGCGATGGCGGGCGTCGAGATAACTGCGGAACAGCGAATATTGTTCGGTCGAGGGCTCGGCATCGTGCATCGCGCCGACGAGATCGGAATTGTGCTGCAGCACGCGCTTCATGTTGCGGCTGGCAACGAATTCCTGGGCGAGGATGCGCACCGAAACGCAGGCGCGGCAGGTCTCGCAAGCCGGCCTGTAGGCGATGTTCTGCGAACGCCTGAAGCCACCTTGCGTCAGGAGGTCGTTCATTTCGGAGGCCTTGTCGCCGACCAGATGCGTGAACACCTTGCGCTCGAACTGGCCGTCGAGATAGGGGCACGGCGACGGCGCGGTCAGGAAGAACTGCGGCGACTGGGTCGGATGCTGCGTCATCGAGCCTTGGAAACACTCCTTCGAGTCGCTCTACCTTTGGCGCGGAAAGCGAAAAATTCAACAGGATTGTGAAGGCGCGGGCAAGCGGACGCCTTCACATTTGCGCTGACGCGACGGGAGCGCTTCCGAAAAATGCCTTTAACGGCCGGTGCGGCTGACCACCGTGCCGAGCAGAAGGTCATGTAGCGTGCGCTTACGATCAGCGACCAGGGTCACCAGCAGGACCAGCGGCGACAGGATGACGTTGCCGGCCCAGAACAGCACGGAGTGGACGACCGCGGTGAGGCCATCGATCGGCCTGCCGTCGAGTCGGTCGAGGCGAATGCCCATCATCTTCATGCCCGTGGTGGCTTGGTCGGCGCTGCCCAGCGTGTTCCAGATATAGAGGATGGCGACGGCCGGCACCAGGATGCCGAACAGCATCCAGCCAAGCCCGAGGGTCAAGAGTCCGAGGAAGAACACCAGTATGGCGAAGGGAATGGTGAGCAATGCGACGATGACGTAGTCGAGCACGAAGGCCAGGATGCGCCTCGTGCGCACGCCTTCATAGGCCCTGACATCGTCGAGCCGGGTATTGATGATTTCGCCGTCGAGAACGCGCGCGTTCATGTCATTTCCTCGTAACGAGGCCCGACATAGGGTGCGGGCCACTCGATGATGAGATGGTGAAGTTCTGTATCGGAATCAAGGCCAGGACTATCACCGGGGCGCAAGGCTCGAACCGCGACGAGCATAATCCGAACCGGTTGAATTTGGCACGCGGATGGCATTAGCTTGTTGCGGCGCAACAAAAGCACTCTGGGAAAGAGGCGAGGGACGGGGCGATATGGACTACGACATGCTGGTCATTGGCAGCGGCCCTTCCGGCCGCCGCGCGGCGGTGCAAGCGGCCAAGCTCGGCAAATCGGTGCTGGTGGTCGACCGCGGCCGGCGCCTGGGCGGCGTCTCCGTGCACACCGGCACGATCCCCTCGAAAACGCTGCGCGAAACGGTCCTTAACCTGTCAGGCTGGCGCGAGCGCGGCTTTTACGGGCGCGGCTACCGGGTCAAGCAGGACATCTCGGTCGGCGACCTGATCGAGCGCCTGCACAAGACGCTCGACCACGAGGTCGAGGTGCTGCAGCACCAGTTCATGCGCAACGCGGTCAAGAGCGCGCGTGCGGCGGTGAAGTTCCTCGGCCCCAACAAGGTCAGCCTGACATCGGACAATGGCGATTACAGCGAAGTCGGTTTCGCCAATGCGCTGATCGCGGTCGGCACCCGGCCGCACCGGCCGAGCGACGTGCCTTTCGACAAGACCCGTGTCTTCGACAGCGACGAGATGCTGGAGCTCCACCGCCTGCCCCGCACGTTGACCGTGATCGGCGCCGGCGTCATTGGCGTCGAATATGCCACGATCTTTTCCGCGCTCGATGTACCCGTGACACTGGTCGAGCCGCGCAACTCCATCCTCGATTTCGTCGACCGCGAGATCGTCGACGATTTCATCCACCAGATGCGCGATCGCGGCATGACGATCCGGCTGGGCAGCGCGGTGAAGGAAATCCGCTCCAGGCCCGAAGCCGCCGAGGTGGAATTGGCCGACGGCCGCACCATTCGTTCGGAGGTCGTGCTCTACGCCGCCGGCCGCACCGGGAATGTCGGCAGCCTGGGTCTCGACGTGATCGGCATCGAGGCCGACTCCAGGGGCCGCATCAGGGTCGATCCGCAGACTTTCCAGACCAGCGTGCCGAACATCTACGCCGCCGGCGATGTCATCGGCTTTCCGAGTCTTGCCTCGACATCGATGGAGCAGGGTAGGGTGGCGGCCTGCCATGCTTTCGGCGTGACGTTGCCACCGCCGCCGGAAACCTTTCCCTATGGGATCTATGCGGTGCCGGAGATCTCGACGGTCGGCCATTCCGAGGAGCAGGTGCGCCAGAGCGGCGGTGCCTATGAGGTTGGTGTCGCGCGCTTCCGCGAGACGTCGCGCGGCCACATAATGGGCGTCGATACCGGCTTCCTGAAGCTCCTGTTCTCGATCGAGACGCGCCGCCTGCTCGGCGCGCATATTGTGGGCGAGGGCGCAACTGAGCTGATCCATATCGGCCAGGCCGTCATCAATCTCGGCGGCACCGTCGACTTCTTCGTCAACAACACCTTCAACTATCCGACGCTGGCGGAGGCCTACAAGATCGCCGGCCTCGACGCCTGGAACAGGATGGGGCGGTAGGCTCTATCCGTCCAACTGCGACAGCAGCGTCAGCATCACGTCGGCCGAAGGCATGGGCAGCACTGCCTCGATTTCCGCCGGTCGCACACCGGCAATGGTGTCGCTGCCGGCCGCGACCGTGCCGAGCGGCCCACGGAAACCGTGCTTCGACCAGGCGAGCTCCTGCAGCTTCGGACTGGTCAGTGCTTCCAGCAACCTGTCGACGGTCGGGTCTATGGTGATCAGCGGGTGCGCCGAATAGACCGTCGGGCGCGGGTAGAGGATTTCAGGCTTGGCGCCGGCGCCGGCCTGCACGCGTTGCCAGCGGGCCGGGTCGGCAAGCGCCCATTCCACCAGCTGGTTCTCATAACCCACCACCATCGGCTCGGCGCCAAGACCGCCGGCAATGTACTGGTCGAACAGTTTTCCCGAAGATGAGGATTTCAACCCCATGCTACGGAAGATCGCCTTGGCCTGGTCGCCATGCTGGGCAAGCAGCTCCTGCGTCGCCACGTCGCCGCTCATCAGGCTCAGCACCAGACCGGCGAACATGAAGCCCGAATTCGAACGGTTCGGATCGGTGGAGACAATCCGGGTCCGGCCGTAGAGCTCGGCGATGCCCAGATCCGACCAGTTCTTGCCGGCAAGGATGGCCTCGAGCAGCGCCTTGAGGTCGAGCTGGTTATAACCGCCCTTGGCGGCGACGGTGACCAGCCCGCTCTTTTTCAGCCCCTCGACCACCGGTCCCCAGGTGTAGACGACGATCGGTGAATTGAGCACGACCTGGTCGTTGCGGATCGCCACGCCGCTTTTACGCGCCAGATCGACCATGATCGACGAGGACGGCCACAGGAACTGCGGCTTCTGCGACAACAATACCTGTTCGCGGACCATCTCGACCGAGCCGGCGACGCGCGCGTCGAGCTCCAGCCCATATCCGCCGAGCGCATGGACGACATCCGGATCGGCGAGGAAGGCCTGCTTCTCGCCGCCGATGAAGCCGAACAGATGTGCCCGGTTGCCGAGATAGCCGCGAAATTCCGGCCGGTCTTTCAGCGTCAGATAGCCGCCGGTGCCGGCCGCGGCGGTACCCAGCAGTCCCAGTCCGAAAGCGCGGCGTGAAATGGCCATCAGCGACCGATATCCTCTTTGAGCGACTCCTGAATGAGTCGCAGGTCAACGTCGAGCGTACCGAGCTCACTGTCGGCGAGGCTGTCGGAATAATGGACGAAGGCGTCCTGCAGCTTGGCGATGACAGCACCGACATTCGCAAGCCGCGCCTGGCTTGGCGCCCGCCGGTTCGCCAGCGTCGCGTAGCCCTCCGCCACCTCCGCCGCTTGCGGCACATAATAGGTAAGGAAGCGCCGCACCGAAGGCGCGGTCTCCGGTTTTTGTTCGACCTTGGAAATCACATCGGCGGCAATGTCGGACAGGTTCTTCACCTTGACCTTCATGTCCTTGTCGGCGATCGAGCCGGCAGCTGCCGTGAGCCGGTCGGCGGCCGGCTGCGCCTGCGCTAGAAGTTCGCGGGCAAACGCAACGCGGCTGCCGTTCATTGTGCTCAGATCGAGCCCTTCGAACAGCTGACGCGGCGCCAGCACGAACACCAGCCCGGCGAAGACCAGCGCTGAGATCACCGCCGAGACCAGGAACGGGAACTGGGTGAGGGCGCTCAGACCGATCAGCAGCGCGGCGGAAATCAGGCCCGCCACAATCCAGTTCCAATCATTGCCAAAGCCGCGCATGTCCTGCCTTAATTGTAGCCGCGAGCGGCGCGGAAGGCGCCTGCCAGATCTCCGCTGCCATTGAAAACGCGCGCCGATGTCGCCTTGGCGAGGCTGTCGAGCTGGCTCTTGTCGGCGTCGCCGAAGGTGATGCCGAACACCGGCACGCGCACCGGCGCCTGATGCCATTGCTCGAGGAAGCGGTCGGCGCTGCCATCGGTGCGGCCGTCGGTCATGATGACGATCGCCGGTAGGTATTTCGCAAGCTCGGCGGTTGCGGTGATTTTCTGCAGCGCCTGTTCGGCACAGGCATACATGTCCGTGCCGCCGCCGGCATGCTGCTCCGCGACATCGCCGAGCAACTGGCTCTGCCCGGCCAGGTCGCCGCTCGCCTCGAAAACGGTGCGCACCGTGCCGTCGAAGGGCAGCACGAAGATGCGGTCCGCGGGCGTCCATTGCGCCAGGACTTCGCTCGCCTTCTCAGGTGTGAACAGGAACTGTGCGGCCGCTTGGAGCTGCTTCTCGCCTTCGTTCTCCATCGAGCCGGAGAAGTCGAAACAGAGCGCCGTCAGCGACGGCTTGCGCAAGGCCTGCTGGTAAAGATCCAGCGCTTTGCGGATCACTGCCGGCTCCGGCATGCGGATCGAGGTCACCAGCTTGCCCGGATCGAAATTCCAGTCCGGTTCAGCCGCGGCCTGGATCGCCGAGCCGCCAAGCGGCAGCCGCCGGCCGGTGTCGGCGATGCGTTTGCGCACCGCGTCCGATTGCAGGTAGGCGAGCAGATCGGTGAAGAATTTTTCGACAGCCGGGCCGTGGCCATGGTCGATGAAGCCGAGCGGCGAATCGCCGACGGCGACCCCGTCGGCCGGATAGATCGCATAGAGCGGCTCGTCGCCCATCTGCTTTAACTTATCGTTGGCCTCCTTGAGCGTCGCTTCGTAGTTCCACATCGCGTCATAGATCGTGCCCTGACGCGCGGACTCGACATAGAGGTCGGCGAGCCAGCCGGACGATCCGGAAGACCTCTCGACGCCCTGCAGCAGGGCGCTGACCGTGTCGTGCACGGCCGGATTGTCGAGATCGCCGGGCTCGATCACCTGCTTGCCGCCAAGCGCGCTGGACAGCATGGCGAGATAGGCGCTGGCGCCCGAATTCGACTGCGTGGCCGAGGTCATCAGGAATTTCAGCTTGCCATCCTTCACCGCGGCGAGGATGTCCTTCATGAACACTTGCTTGCCGACCCAACCGAGTTCGGCGGCCCTGGATTTGCGCACGCCCAAAATGACCGGCATCTGCGCGATCGAGGTCAGGTTGCGCACCTTGCGGCCGGAATCGAACAGGTCGACCCAGACGCTCGATGCCGGCCACACCGCGTCCTGCTCTAGTCCATCAGGCTTTTGCAGGCCGAGCCCGATGTCGAGCGACCCCTGGTAGGAGATGGTGCAGGTCGCACCCTGCTTGGCGCAGAACTCCTGCACGATCGGCTCCAGCACCGTGTTTTCGGAGCCGGAGACGATCGAGAATTTCACATTGCTGGAATTGCAGGCGGCCAGCAGCAGGGAGACCGCAAGGACGAGAACCGACGTCAGCGTCTTCGGCATCAAGCCTCCGTCAGCCCTGGGTGAGCGCTTTCTTGAGATCGGCGGTCATCTGGTCCATCTGCTTCTCGGCGTCGGCCCGTTTTTGCCGGCCCTCCTGCTGGACCTTGAGCACGCCTTGCACGGTGTCGATGAGATCGCGGTTGGCCTGCGCCAGCGTTTCGACGTCGACGATGCCGCGCTGCGCCTGCTCCTCGATCGAGATCGCCTGATCCTTCATCATCTTCGATGTCTGGCGGATCATCTCGTTGGTGGCGTCCGTCACCGTCTTCTGCAGCTCGAGCGCCGATTTCTGGTTGGTCAGGCCAAGCAGGATGACCATTTTCTGCTTCCAGGCGGGCACGGTCAGCGCCGAAGTCGCCTGCAGATTCTCGATCAGCGTCTCATCACCGGACTGGACGATGCGGATCTGCGGCAGCTGCTGAATGCCGAGCTGGCGCGCCTGGACGAGGTAGAAAACCCGCTTTTCCAGCCGGTCGAGCGCTTGCACCGCGTCCTGATAGCCTTGCGCCTCCAATGTGCCGCCCGCGTCGCTGCCCTTGGCGTCGGCCGCCGCCTTCAGCTTGGGCAGTTCGTTGGCGCGGTAGTCGTCGACGAATTTTTTGCCGGCCTGCACATAGGCGTCGAGCTTGAGGATGGAGTCCTTCGTCTGCTCGTGCAGGTCGTCGAGCACTGCGATGTCGCGCCGCAGCGTGTCCTTGTGGCGGTCGAGTTCCAGGCCGATGCGGTCGATCTGTCCCGCAACATCCTCGTATTTTTCCTTGAAGCGCTCCAGCCGCGCCTTGAACGACGAAAACAGATTGCTGAGGAAACCCTGGTCTTTCAGCGAGGCCGGATCGAGGTTCTTGGCCTTCATGATGATGTCGGTCAGGAGGTCGCCGGTGTCGCCGAGATCGCGGTTGCGGATCTGCGACAGGATCCTGTCGGCATAGTCGCTGACGGATTGCTGGGCGCGGTCTCCAAAGACCGAAATCGCGGCGCGATCGCGCACGTCGATGCTGTCCTCGATCTTGGCGATTTCGGCTGGATTGGCTGCGATGACCGGCAATTGCGAAGTGTCGTCGAGCAGAGTGATGCTGTTCTTGTCGGCCATGCAGACCTCCCCCTCAGTGAACAGTATCTCGATAGACAGTCTGTAACAGAGATATGTCGCCGCTGTGGAGAAAGGAAGCCCCAGGCCACTTTCGGGGATAATCCGGGGTAAATAGCGTCACCTTTCAGCCTACGTGCGCCACGGCAGCCGGCCCCGCCAGCCATTGCCCGACGATCGCGGCGTCGGGATCACCGATTTCGTGGCCCGATGGCATGATCCGGGCCTCGATCTCGCTACCGTGCCGGCTGAGCAGCGTCACCAGCGCCGGCGCGAAGGGTCCGTAGGTTTCGTCGACGGCCCCGGCGATGATCAGTGCGCGGGTTCCCTTCAGGTCCGTCGCCGGCGTTTGGTCGAGCACGGGCATTGGCCTCAGCAGCGCCGCCCTGCGCACGATACCGGGATGGAGCAGCATCAGGCTGGAAATCAGGTTGGCGCCATTCGAGTAGCCAAGGAAGGTCGCGCGATCGAGGTCGAGCCCATGGCGCTTGGCGGCCTGGCTTGCGAATGCCGCGAAGGCAGCCGTCTCCGTAAGGATACTCTTCTGTTCGAAACGCGTCGGGGTTATCCGCTCGAACCAGCGAAAACCGTCCTCCTGGGGGATACGGCCACGTGCCGCGACCAGCACGGCGCCGGGCGCGATCCGTCTTGCCAGCGGCACCAGGGTGGTCTCGTCGACCCCCGATCCATGCAGCAGGAAAAGGCATTCACGGCCGTCCCCGCCGTCCCCCAGGAGACGATAGGGAAAGGCCATATCCATCCGCAGCGGACTGTTTTCGACGCTGTCGCCAGTCATCCCGCATCCTCTTGATTATATGACGTCTCGCTCAATTTGCCGGCTTCAAAACGCAATATTTTCATGCTCCGCGAAAGTTGATTGAACCAGGCGCATTCCAGCCCGTTTCAGCGCCGATATACTCCCGATGGGAGGAATCGAAGCGGTGCGCCGGGGGTCGCATTGCTGGACATGAACAACCAGCTTTGAGGCCTTTTGTCGATGACTACCCCTGTTTCGCCCGAACGCGACACGCGTATCGATGTACTGCGCGCGCTGGCGCTGCTCACCATTTTCATCGATCATGTGCCAGGCACGGCTTTCGAGACCCTGACCTACAAGAATTTCGGCTTCTCGGACGCGGCCGAGGGATTCGTGCTGATTTCGGGCATCTCGGTCGCGCTCGCCTATGGCACGAAGTTCCGGCCGGGCGGCCGGCTTCTCGCGACATTGAAGATGTGGCGGCGGGCTGGCGTGCTCTATAGCGCCCACATCGTCACGACGATGATGGTGATGGCCCTGTTCTGCGCCGTGGCGGTGCTTGCCGGGCGGCCGGAACTGCTGAAGATGATCAATATCGAGCCGCTGATGAAGAACACGCCGGAAGTGCTGGTCGGCATCGTCACGCTTGGCCACCAGCTCGGCTACAACAACATCCTGCCGGTCTATGCCGCGCTGCTTTTGATGGCACCGGCCTTCGTCCTGTTCATCAGCTACAGGCCCGCCGTGGCACTTGCCGTGTCCGGTGCGCTGTGGCTCGTCGCCGGCATCTGGCAGATCGCCCCGCCCAACTATCCCGAGCCCGGCTTCTGGTTCCTGAACCCTCTGTCCTGGCAGTTCCTGTTCAACATCGGCGTGGCCGCCATGCTGCATGTCAGGCGCGGCGGTGTCATTCCGGTCAACCGCTGGCTGGTCGGCGCTGCCGCCGCCTATGTGCTGGCGGCACTGGTATGGGTGCACAGTCCGCTCTGGGGGCACATAACGTGGTTCAACCTGCCCGTGGTGATCGGCGGCTTCGACAAGACGTTCCTGTCGCTGCCGCGACTGCTGCACATCCTGGCGGTCAGCTATCTGATCGTCGTCTTGCCGGCGCTTTCCAGCTTGTTCCGCACCAGCCCTGACCATCCGTTGGCGATATTGGGCAAACGCTCGCTGCCGGTCTTCATCGCCGGCACGGTGATCGCCATGGTCGCGCAGGTGATGAAACTGGTCAATCCGGGCGGGCTTGCCTATGACAGCCTGTTGCTATCAGCCGGCATCGCCATGCAGTTCGCGCTCGCCTTCTATCTCGAATGGCTGTCGACCATCGGCGGCTCCGGCAAGGCTCGCATGACGCAAAAGGATGTCACGCCGGTGCGTGCGCCTTTCGGTATCTCCGCCGTGGCAAGGGCCAATCGCTGAGGGGAATGCGGTTCAGCCGCGCGGCGGAGCCGACGAGCCTCGCACGATCAGTTCGACCGGCAGTTGCTGCCGGCTGACCGGCCCGTCGCTCTCCAGGATCGCCCTGACGGCAAGGCGGCCCATCTCGGCAATCGGCTGGGCGATGGTGGTCAAGGGCGGCTCGGACACCGATGCTTCCGGAACACCATCGAACCCAACGACGGAAACATCGTCGGGGACGTTGAGCCCGCGCGCGCTCAGCCATTCGAGCGTCACCAAGGCTATCCTATCCGACATCGCCAGGATGGCTGTCGGCGGGTGGTCGGAAGCGAAGATGGTTTCGAGCCCCGCCTTCGTGCTCGCCGCATCGTTGCTGGTCTCGTAGACGGGCACTTTGGACGCGTCGACGCCAACGCGGGAAAGCTCCTGGAGATAGCCGGTGAGCCGGTCGCGCGTCCCCGCATAAGTCGCGGCTCGAACCTGCTCGGGTGAAACAAGACCTGTTCTGCCGTCAGCGAAAGGCAGCGCCAGAACCGCGAAGCGGCGATGTCCGAGATCGGTGAGATGGCGCGCCGCCATGCTGGCGCCGGCGATGTTGTCGACACCGATCGCCGCGACGGACCCATCCTCGGAATCCAGGTCGAGCGCCACAAAGGGCAGTTTGCGCTCACGCGCCAATTCCACCAGGCGCGAACCGCCTTCGATGCAGAAGACGATGAAGCCGTCGACCAGGGCGCTCTGGATGTTCCAGGCAAGCTGTTCGTTGTTGGCGGCCGAGACCAGGGAGATGCCGGCTCCGGTCGCATCGCAAGCCTGCGAGATGCCCGCCATCATGACGCGCGCAAAGGGATCGTCGAAGAAATAGGAGAGGGGCTCGGCGGTGGCCACGCCAATGGCGTTTACCTTGCCGGCCCGCAGCAGCCGACCCTTTGGATCAGGCCCGCCGTAGCCCATCGCTTCGGCTGCTGCCCGAACCCGTTCGCGGACTTCTTCGCGCACGATCTCGGGGCGGCTGAAAACATTGGATGCGGTGCCGTGCGAAACGCCGGCCGCTTTGGCGATGTCGGCCAGCCGGACGGGTCTTCGGTTGCCTGCGGTGAGTGACGCCATTGTGCGTGCCTCCTGACATGCATTTAGCACGTTCCGGATTTGCAGCCAGTACTTTCGTTGGATCGATTCAAATTTCCCCTTGACTCAGCAAGGATTGCAAGTTTATGTTTGAATCGATCCAATCAAAGCGGATTCGCTTCTGTTTGATGGCTTTGAGTGGAGCGTTATGGCTCCCATCGGCTACCTGTTCGAAGACGTCTATCGCAACGATTGAAGCATCGGATCGACCGGCCACAATCCAGGCGCCGGGGTAGAACCGGCCTATGGATTCGCGACCTTCGCTTCCTGGTGGAGCGGAGGCGGAGCTGATCGGCTCAGCTTTCTGCGCCCATTGATTGGATCGATTCAATTCAATTCAAAGGGAGAAAAGCTATGCATCCCATCAAGCATCTGTTCGAAGACATCTACCGCAACTATTGGGGCATCGCGCCGGCCGCGGAACGGCCGGAGGCGCAACGCCGGACAAAGCCCGCAACGCGCAGTCGCGAGGTGGTGGCCCGCCACGAACGTCGTCGGGACTGAGCCTTTCCTGGTTCCCTAAGGACGTGGGCGCGTCAGGGCAGAAATTGCTATCCCCAGCCAGCCTGCGATGAGCAGTGTGCCGCCGATCGGCGCCGACATCGGAAACAGTCTCGATCCGAGGAAATCGCGGGCGAGGAGATCGCCGGCGAAAAGCAGGAGCCCGGCAAGCAGGGCGAAGCTGGCGATCCGCAGAAAGCGATTCGCGCCGATGAGGCCGATGGCCAGGAACACCGGCGCGTGCATCAAAAGGAATGACGCGGCCGTGCCGGTGAAGGCGCCGCCGCGATGCGCGGCCGCTGCCGACAGCGCCACGCCCGCCGCGCCGACGAGACCGCCGGCAAACACAAGCATACGGCTGCCGTTCGGATCGGCGAAGGTCATGTCGAGGCTCCTTCCTGCGGCGGCGGGCCAGGCCCGTCTCAGGGCTCGCCCGCCTCCAGCACCATATGCCGTGTCCGCCGCGACTGGACAATCCAGTTGTAGACGGCACCGCCGGCCATCAGCACCGATGTTCCGAGAAACACCGCCCGCATGCCGAAGTGACCGCCCACGAAGCCACCGGATAGCGGCCCCGCGACCTGCCCGACATATTGCGCCGAAATCGCCAGGCCAAGCACGTTGCCGCCCACGCCATCGGGGATGTTGTGGCGAATGACGCTGGTGATGCAGGGCAGCAGGCCGCCGAGCGCCAGGCCCATCAGGAAACGCAGGCCGATCAGTTGCCAGCCATCGGTGACGAAGGCCTGCGGGATGAGCAGCAGGGCCGAGGCGGCCAACGCCCCAACCACGACATTCCAGTGGCCGACACGGTCGGCAAGCTTGCCGAGCCATGACGCCGACAGGATCGTCCCAAGGGCCGCCGCCGACATCACCACGCCGGCGACCATCGTCACGCGGCTCTGATCCTCGATGAACTGCTGGACATAGACAGTGATGATCGGCTCGATCGACATGGTGGCGAAGGCAAGCAGCATGCCGGTCGCCAGCATGGCCACCACCGGGCGTTTGTCCGGGATCTGCGACCAGCCGCTTTTCGGCTTTGTGCCCGACGCCGACTTGGCGGGCTTCGGGCGCGGGTTCTCCTTGATCAGGAAGGTCGTCGCCAGGAAAGCAAGGAAGATAACGCCGCCGGACAACAGGAAGGTGGCGCGAATGCCGATCACCGGCGGCAGCACGCCGCCGAGCAGGGGGCCGACCAGCGAGCCTGCCGTGATCCCGGCCGACAGGACGCCTAGCGCCCAGCCGGAGCGGTCCTTGGGTGTCTGCATGGCCACCAGAATGGTCGAACCGGAGGAATAGCCGCCAGCAAAGCCGATCAGCAGGCGCAGCAACACCAATTGCCAGACCGTCTCGACCATGCCCGTCAATGACATGCAGATCGCCATGCCGAAGCTGGCGCGCACCAGCATCACCTTGCGGCCATAGCGGTCGCCCAGCCGGCCCCACAACGGCGCGACAAGGGCGGCGGCGAAAAAGGTGGCGCCATAGGCGATGCCGGACCACTGCACGATCGCCGCATGGCCCTGTGCGCCGAGCTGTTCGACGTAAAGCGGCAGGAAGGGCAAAAGCAGAGTCATAGCGATGAGCGTGCTGAACGAGCCCGCGAAACAGACGACAAGATTGCGCCGCCAGTGGATGCTGTAACCGCTTTGTTGAGCGTCTTCCTGTGTCATGACCTGCCTGTTCGATATCAGCACTTGTTACGGATACCACTTTGGGATACCAAACTGGTATCCGTCATGAACGCCAACCCGGCCGCTGTCAATGCGGCTTCAGAAAAGGGCAGCGCGATGTCGCAAATGCAGAATGTCGAACGGCAGTTGCGCGAAATGATCCTGGGGCTCGAGATCGGTCCCGGCGAGAAATTGACCGAGCGATGGGTCGAAGGCCGCTTCGGCGCCTCGCGCACGCCGGTCAGGGCAGCACTGCTGCGGCTGGAGACCGAGGGTCTTGTCGGCAGGGACGGGCGCGGCTGGACGGTCTCGCCCATCAACCTGGCCGAGCTTGAGCAGATCGCGGTCTATCGCGAAGCGGTCGAGGTCGCGGCCCTGAGGCTGACATGCGCGCACGGTGAAAGGAGGGCCCTCGACGTCATCGAGGCGATGCTCGATTCCTGCGACGAAAACACTCCGCGCGAGGAATGGCACCGTGTCGGCATGGATTTTCACATCGAGCTGGCGCGGCTGTCGGGCAACGAATTCCTGTTCAGGGCGGTGCGCGATGCCATGACGCGCCTGTCGCGTGCTCGCTGGCTGGAGGTGCGCGACGAAGCAGCCCTTGGCCGCGCCTGGGCCGAACATCGCGCCATTCTGGCGGCAACACGGCTTGGCGACGCCGATGAAGCGGCGCGCCGGCTTTCAGCCCACATCATCGGCAGCCGCGACCGGCTGGTGGCGTCGCTTGCCAACGATCGGCGCGGTCTTCGCGCCAGGGGATTTGCAGTCGTCGCCGCTTAGCGGCGTGGACCGGCAGGGCACTCGCCGGGCAAAAAGCGGCGTCCGGACGCGGAGTGCACTTTCGGCCTCGCTTCATGGGCGCCGATGGCGTAAGAGCGGCGATGGAAAACAACCGATTTGAAACGCCGGTGACCGTCAAGTCCGTCACCGCAGGAAGCACTCAGCTCTTGCGTTCGGCGAGGGAGGCTTCCGATTACCTCCTCAACAGCTGGCCCGGCAAGCGCAGTCCCAAGCATCGCGCGGCACTTCAGGCCTGCCACGACGCGCTGGCCGGCGACAAGCCGGCCATGAATGCCCGGCGCGCCTTCATCGCCGCGGCGCGTGAAGTGGATGTATTCATCAGCGACAAGGCGCCCGCCTGACGCGGCGCGACATGCGTTAAGACGGAGCCGGCAATCGCGGGCCTGTTGCCGTCATTCCCCTGTTTCGGCTTCGACTTTGGCCTCGGGCTTCGACCGCTCCCGCGCGGCAACCTTGGCCGCCAGCTTCTCGGCCTTTTTGGCCGCTTTCTGCCGGTCGCGCTCCTTGCGTTCCTGATCGTAGTTCGGTGCTCGCGCCATATCGGCTCCCTTTGACCTGCCTTGCGGCTCTGAACCTGCCTAGGAGCATTAGCCGTCAAACACAACAGCTGAAACGACAGCGCGTGGGTGCTGACGTCGAAGATATGCCGGGGCCTTGCCAGATGGGCGCCACAATGATGTAGGAAACGCCAGGGCCCCAGCGTCTTGAGAGCTGCCCGTTTGATCAAGTGAACCATGGCCACAATTGCGCGGACGTCGGCAAAGGTCTTCTATTATGCGCGAAATTTTGCGCGCGATGTCGTTCCGCAGGCATTGTTCCGACGCACGTTGGGCATTCGCCTGGAAAGGGCGAGGCTTTCCGATGAGGCGGCGCGCCGGCGGTTGAACTACTACAACAAGCTGCAGGATGGTTTCACGCCAAGCGCGAATGCCGTGCGCGTCGGCAAGCTGCCCTTCACGCCGACCATGTACTATTACGACCTGAAGGAATTTGCCCGCTACTTTGATCCCGGATTGCTCATCGACCTGGAGTTCGGCGACGTCAGGAATGTGCCGAAGGTGCCGTCGATCGTGAAGGACCGGCCGATCCGTGATGATGACAAGAACGCGGTCATCATGAAGCTCGACAAGTTTCGTCACTTCCAGATGCCGGCCGACGCCATTTCGTTTACCGACAAGCTGCCTGCGGTGGTCTGGCGCGGCGATCTCAACAATCCGATCAGGACAAGATTTCTGAAGGCTTTGTCCGGGCTGTCGTTCTGCGATGCCGGCTCGCACAAGCCGAACGCTCCGGCCGAATACGCCAAGCCCTTTCTCAGCATCAGCCAGCAGCAGCGCTATCGCTACATCGTCTCGCTCGAAGGCAATGACGTGGCGACCAATCTCAAATGGATCATGAACTCGAAGTCGCTCTGCCTGATGCCGCCGCCGACCTATGAGACGTGGTTCGCGGAACGGCTGCTCGAGCCCAATGTCCATTATGTGCCGCTTGAAGCGGATTTCTCGAACCTGGCCGAACATGTGGCCTATTTCGAACGGCACCCGGCGAAGGCCGAGCGCATCATCGCGGCCGCGAATGCCTATTGCCGGATATTCGACAACGAACAGACGGAGCAGGCGATCTCGCTGCTGGTGCTCTACAAATATTTCGTGCTCAGCGGCCAGATCAAGCCCGATGCCGAGGTCTGGCGTTACATAACGGGCTAGTCGCCGGCGACATTTGGCGTCGGCGCCATTGGTCTCGCGTTTGGATGACACCGGGTTGCGAAATGCCTGGCACAATGGCGTGTGAGCATGGCGCGGGAACTATCTCGGGCTGCCGGGTGTTTTGGTCGCGTTTGTCCTGATATCAACGTGGTACGATGGCCACCATAAAACGAACGACGCAGAAGGTTTTCTACTATGCGCGAAACGTCATGCGCGATATCGCCCCCCAGGCACTCTTCCGACGACAGTTGGCGGCCCGCCTGGAGCAGGCCAGGCTTTTGGATGAGGCCGTGCGCCGGCGGTTGAATGACTACAACAAGCTGCAGGGCACCTTTATGCCAAGCCCGGATGCGGTGCGCATCGACAAGATGCCGTTTGAGCCGAGCATGTACTATTACGACCTGAAGGAGTTCGCCCGTTATTTCGATCGGGCATTGCTCCTCGACCTGGAGTTTGGCGACGTCAGGCATGTGCCGAAGGTGCCGACACTCGTCAAGGATCGGCCGATCCGCGCCGACAACAGCAACGCGGTCATCCTGAAGTTCAACAAGTTCCGCCACTTTTACATGCCGGACGACGCGGTCGCCTTTGCCGACAAGCTGCCGGTCGTGATCTGGCGCGGCGATCTCAACAATCCGATCAGGACACGGTTTCTGGACGCAGCGCGCGACCTGCCTTTCTGCGACGTGGGTTCGCACAAGCGAAGTGCTCCGGCCGAATACAGCAAGCCCTTTCTCAGCATCAGCCAGCATCTGCGCCACCGCTACATCGTCTCGCTCGAGGGCAATGACGTGGCGACCAACCTCAAATGGATCATGAATTCGAACTCGCTCTGCCTGATGCCGCCGCCGACCTACGAGACATGGTTCGCGGAGAGCCAACTCGAAGCCAATGTCCACTATGTGCCACTCGATCCGGATTTCGCCGATCTCGGCGAAAAGGTGCGCTATTTCGAAGCGCACCCGGCGGCGGCGGAGCGCATCATCGCCGCAGCCAACGCCTATTGCCGCAAATTTTCCAATGAGCGAGACGAGCAGGCGATCTCCCTGCTCGTGCTCTACAAATATTTCGTGCTCAGCGGGCAGATCGAACCCGATCCCGAACTCTGGCGGTTCATCGAGGGTTAGGCGTCACGCGCCTTCGGTCAGCCGCAGTGGCTGCAATCACGCCTGGGTTGCAATAAAACCGTCACTGCCGGCCTATATTGAAGTCGGCTCAGGTGTTTCCATCAAGGCCGCTGGCCAGCAATGGGAACACCGTCCGGAACCGACAGGGTTTGCAAGCGGAGCAGCTGACATGACCGAGCTAAAACAGAATTCTCCCGCCAAGGACTGGCTCGAAGCCGAGCTCGCCGACACGCTCGACGAAGATTATGAACTCGAAATGTCGGAGCCGGCGCTGTCGATGGAGATCGCCAAGATCTACAAGAACTCGCATCCGCCTTCGATCGATCGCATGCAGTATTTTCGCGACCTGATCACCCTGCAATCCGAATTGATCAAACTCCAGTCCTGGGTCGCCTATCACAAGAAGAAGCTGGTGGTGATTTTCGAGGGCCGTGACTCCGCCGGCAAGGGCGGCGTCATCAAGCGCATTACCCAGCGGCTCAATCCGCGCATCTGCCGCGTCGTGGCATTGCCGGCGCCGACCGAGCGCGAGAAGTCGCAATGGTATTTCCAGCGCTATGTCCCGCACCTGCCGGCAGGCGGCGAGATCGTGCTGTTCGATCGCTCCTGGTACAACCGGTCCGGCGTCGAACGGGTGATGGGCTTTGCTTCGCACGAGCAGGTCGAGGAGTTCTTCCATGACGTGCCGGAGTTCGAGCGCATGCTGGTGCGCTCGGGCATCACCGTGGTCAAATACTGGTTCTCGATCACCGATGAGGAACAGCAGATGCGCTTCCTGATGCGCATCCACGATCCGATGAAGCAGTGGAAGCTGTCGCCCATGGATCTGCAGTCGCGTGTGCGGTGGGAGCAATACACCAAGGCCAAGGAAGAAACCTTCGCCCGCACCAACATTCCCGAAGCGCCCTGGTTCATCGTCGAGGGCAACGACAAGAAGCGCGCGCGGCTCAACTGCATCGATCATCTTTTGAAGCAGATGCCGTATGAAGATGTGCCGCACGAGGAGATCACACTGCCCGAGCGCGTGTTCAACCCGGAATACGAGCGCCAGGTTCTGCCGCGAGAACTTTACGTGCCGGAGAAATATTGAGGCGCATTTCCGTCTCTCCCCGTATAGTGACGGAGAGAAAGAGGCTTGCACCTGCGGGTTTCGCCAATGACCGGAGTTGCGGCTATGCCCGTTTGATGACCACATGCATGGCGTGCGGCGAAGCGACCTGTTCGCTGCATTGATAGCCGAGTTTCGGCATGTCGAGGCCGGCCAGAAGGTTTTCGCCTGCGCCGATCAGCACGGGCGAGATCGCCAGATGCATCTCGTCGATAAGTTTCTGCTCCAGATATTGCCTGATTGTCGCGACGCCGCCACCGACCCGCACATCCTTTCCATCAGCCGCAGCCTTCGCTTGCTCAAGCGCCGAATGGATACCCTCGGTGACGAAGTAAAAGGTCGTGCCGCCTTCCATGACGACGGGCTCACGCGCATGGTGGGTCAGCACGAAGACCGGCACGTGATAGGGCGGGTTGTCGCCCCACCAGCCCTTCCAGCTCTCGTCCTTCCAGGGGCCGCGGATGGGTCCGAACATGTTGCGGCCCAGGATCCAGGCGCCGACATTTTCGAAGCTGCGCGCGGCGAAATCCTCGTCGACGCCGCTGGCGCCGCCTTCCTCGCCGAACATCTTGCGGAAGGTCCGGGTGGTGAACGCCCATTTGTGCAGCGATTTTCCGCCGACACCAAGCGGATTCTCCAAGTCCTGGTTGGGACCGGCCCCAAAGCCATCGAGCGATAGGGAGAATGCATTGACACGCAGCTTGGACATGAAATCTCCTCGATAGTCAGTTGTGTTATGCAAGCAGTTTTTTGTAGCAAACCGATTGCAAATTGCAAGCGGTATCTTCGAGATGCGAATAATGCGTGTCCGGACCCGCGGTCAAGCGATGTCCGGACTTGTCTCGTGACGATTGATGATGGCAAGCCGCCGCCGGGACGGTTGCCACACCAACTCATTCGCTGACGAGCTCCATGAAGCGGATGTGGTTGCTGAACGGGTCGATGACCTCCACCGTCAGCCGCCCGTCCTCGTCTTCCAAGCCGGGTTTCATATAGCGGTAGTCCTTGCCCGCAAGCTCCTCATGGAAGTCGCGGATGCCCTTCATGTAGACAACCATGTTGCCGCCTGGCGTCGCGTCGCCGGCGTGTTCGGACAGGTGCAGGACAAGATTGCCACGCGAGACCTGCGTGTACAGCGGGAAATGGTCGCCGTAGCGGTGTTCCCAGTCCACGGTGAAACCGAGGAAGCCGAGGTAGAATTCGTGCGCCTTCGCGACGTCGAAGATGCGCACGATTGGCGCCGTCCGTTCGAAGATGATCGTCTCCTGCCTCGCGAGCGGCGCTTCGATCTTTGCCGACAGGATATTCCAGTTCGCCAGTCCGAACTGGCGCGCGACGATTTCCAGGGCCTCGCTGTGGCTGATCGTCAGGTCGTGGTCGGCAAGCGCGTCCCGCATGGCTTTCGCCATGGTCTTGGCATCGCGATAGGCAAGCATGTCCGTTTCCTCGGGGCACGGCGAAGTCTTCGTCAGTGCCCGCATTGCCGACGCCTTCGCCCGACGGTGAAACGGGTCAGGAAGCATCCTCTGGAGGCGTTCGCCATGCCTCTTGGCGAGGTGCGGGCTGCCGGCCGCCTCCGGCCATGCGGCATCATAGCCGCAACCAGCCCACCTTGTCAGCGGGAATTCGCCGAGATGACAGCCGGCTCCGAAGCGTGTCATGCAAGACCTGGAAGGGTCGCGGTGCGGTGGCTGAGGGGGGCGAAGTTACCCCTTCAGCATCACGGCCACTTCGGGCGCGAAATAGGTCAGGACGCCGTCGCAGCCTGCACGCTTGAAGGCAAGCAGCGATTCCAGCATCGCCTTCTCGCCATCGATCCAGCCATTGGCGCCCGCTGCCTTGATCATCGAATATTCGCCCGAGACCTGGTAGGCGAAGGTCGGCATCTGGAATTCGTCCTTCAGCCGGCGGATGATGTCGAGATAGGGCAGGCCGGGCTTGACCATCAGCATGTCGGCGCCCTCGGCGAGGTCCTGCTCGGCCTCGCGTACCGCCTCGTCCGAATTGGCGTGGTCGATATAGTAGGTCTTCTTGTCGCCCTTGAGCAGGCCGGCGGTGCCGACCGCCTCGCGATAAGGGCCATAGAAGGCCGACGCGAACTTGGTCGCGTAGGACATGATCGCCACGTCCTGAAAGCCGTTGGCGTCTAGCGCGTCGCGGATGGCACCGATGCGGCCATCCATCATGTCGGATGGCGCGATGATATCGGCGCCCGCCGCCGCCTGGATGACGGCCGCCGCCGCGACCTGTTCCACCGTTTCGTCGTTGACGATGATGCCGTCGCGCAGGATGCCGTCATGGCCGTGGCTGGTGAACGGATCGAGCGCGGCGTCGGTGATGATGCCGATCTCGGGCACTGCGCTCTTTATGGCGCGGGTGGCGCGGTTGATGATGTTTTCCGGATCGAGGATATGCGAGCCGGTCTGGTCGCGCAGGCCCAGCTCGACATTGGGGAAAGTGGCGAGTGCCGGTATGCCGAGCTTGGCCGCGCGTTCGGCCTCCTTGACGGCGAGATCGACCGACAGTCGGAAGACGCCTGGCATGGCGGCGATCGGCTCGCGCACATTATTGCCCTCGACGACGAAGATCGGCCAGATCAGGTCGTCGACCGAAAGCCGGTTCTCCTGCACGAGCCGGCGCGACCAGTCGGCCTTGCGCATGCGGCGCAGGCGGCGGCTGCCGGTGACGTCGTCGACGCTGCGCGCGCCGGCTGGTTTTGTCGGGGTGAATTTGTTCATTGCCAAAACTCCGGATAGCCGGCTTTTACCACGAGCCCGTGGCGCTGACCAATGCGACACGTTTGTGCCAGCTTTTCGTCTCTCCGTTCACGGAGAAAGTGCCGGCGGGAAGATAAGGGCCGCGGACCTCTCAAGGCTTTCCGTTGCCGGACAGAATCTGCGCCGCACCGCTGATGGCCACACGAAACGCCTCGTCGAAGCTGACGCCACGTACCTGCCAACGATAGGTCTTGCCGTGATCGGCCAGTCGCCAATCGGCGATCCAGCCGAGCTCTTTGTCGCTCCATACCATGCTGCCGGCGAGCGCTTGGGTGCCGCCGGTCTGTTTGGCCAGTCGGTCCAGCCTTGCCATATCGGCGGAGCCCAGCGCTGTTTCGTCCAAGCCGGCAAGCTGAGCAGCCTTCGGAAACACGACATGCATCAGCATCGGACCGGCGTCATTGGCGAAGGATTCGCGCATCGTCTCGCCACGCTTTTCCCCGGCGCTCAGCACGAAATGCCGAGCGCCCTGTTCGGTGGCGAGAAAGACGGTGAGTGTCGGCCGCTCACCAAGCCAGGGTTTGCCGCCAAGCGACGCCAGCACCTTGTCGAGGATATCAGGCTTGTAGAGACAGGTGAGATCGTGTGGCCGGTCATGCGTGCCTTGCTCGTCATGGATCGGAATGCCTTGCAGCCGGTCGCGGTAGCGGAAGGAATCGACGAAGCTGCCAGCCTTGTCGCGCAGATCCGCCATTTCTGGTTTTTTCAGCAGCCGCTGATCGCCTGAAACCCTGACCAGAACCCGATCCAGGCAGTCTCTGAAGCCTATCTGGCGGTTCGCTTCGCCCTGGCCGGTGACGATGGTCTTCGACTGGTAGAGTTCGTCGGCCGTGACGGCGTATGCGGCGCGCGGTACAAGGCCTGCGATCACAAGTCCGATCGTGAAAAGCGCGGTACGAAGAAATCCGGATATGCCCAACTGTCCCCCGATCCCGTCTGCGCGCTTGATATCGGCGCGTCGCTTTGAATGGCGGCGATCTTCGTAGCATCGGCTGCCGCCAGCCGCCAAGACCGCGGCGAAGAGGCTGCTGCCATTGACGCACCCATGCGCCGCCTTTAGCACTTCAGTCCCGCAGGCGCGGGGAAGGGATTCTCTGGCAATGGATTTTGGTGGAGGCGACGAAATTCGCTTCGAACGGTTGGGCAGAGCCGGTGTCGTGACGCTGACACGGCCGCAGGCGCTCAATGCCGTCACCCATCGCATGGTCAAGGCACTGGGCAAGGCGCTGCATGCCTGGGAGCGCGATGACGGCGTGGACGTCGTCGTCATCAAGGCAGAGGGCAGGGCGTTTTCGGCCGGAGGCGATATCCTCCACATCTACGAAGCCGGCCGGGCTGGAAAGCCGCCGGTCGAGTTCTTCGCCGATGAGTATCGGCTGAACGCCCGCATCAACAGCTTCCGCAAACCTTATGTGGCGCTCATCGACGGCATCGTCATGGGGGGCGGCGTCGGCATTTCCTTTCACGGTTCGCACCGGGTGATGACGGAGAATGCCCAGTTCGCCATGCCGGAGGTCGGCATAGGTTTTTTCCCCGATGTCGGCGCCAGCCATTTGCTGCCCGATCTTGGCGGCTCCTTCGGCATGTATCTGGCGCTGACCGGCAACCGCATCCGCTATGGCGATGCGCTGTGGTCGGGTCTGGCCACCCACACCATCAAGGCCGAGGACCAGGTAAGCTTCCTCGACCGGCTGGCGCTGACTGGCGATCCGGAATCGGTGCTGCGCGGTTTCCTTGTTCCGGCGAAGCGGGAGACCGAAAGGCCGATCCTGGGAGCTATATCGCGCCATTTCGCCCAGCCGTCGCTGCAGGATGTCATCGACAGCCTGGACCGCGCGGCAAGCACCGACGAATTCGCGGCAAAGACGCTGGCGACGATCCGCACGCGCTCGCCGACCAGCCTTCGCGTCGCCTGGCGGCAAATCAGCGCCGGGCTGACATTGTCGATGGACGACTGCATGAAGATGGAGTTCCGTATCCTCAACCGCATGCTTGCCGGCCACGATTTCTACGAAGGCATCCGCGCCGCCATCATCGACAAGGGATCGAAACCGCAATGGCGGCCGCCAAGTCTTGACGCGGTCCGTGAGGCCGATATCGATGCCTATTTCGCCCCGCTCGGTGAACGGGAACTCCTGACATGAGCGAAGTGACGTCGAGACGCGTCGTGCTTCAGCCCTCGACGGTCGAGGTGATCTTCGCCTGGTTCCAGCGCGTCATCGCGGGCTACTGCCTGCTCTTCGGCATCCTGTACTGGATCAAGCTGATCGGTTTCTATCCAGGCTCGCTGTGGCGCTTCGACCTCATGCCGGTGCACTGGCAGGTGGCGACGGTGATGCTCGCCGTGTTTTTTCCCTTCGCCGCCGCGGGGCTGTGGATGCTGGCCTCCTGGGGCCCGGTAATCTGGTTCATCTGCGCGGTTACCGAGACCGTCATGTATGCCGGTTTTCCCGAGCTTTTCGGCCATCGGCTGCTGATCGTCGTCTCGCATGCGGCGGTGGCGCTGCTCTACATCGTCTTTCGCGTCGTCATCTACCTGCAGAAACGCCCCGTACGGCACTAAGCCTTTGCGGCCATTGATGACTTGGCGGCCGCCTGAATCCAGCCCCGCGATCATTGCCTAAATCTTTAGGTTAATCATCCTTGCTCGGGTGACCGTTCGTTAAGCCTCTTTCGAAACCTCTTACCGGTAAGCTCTTGTTAGCCCTAGCGTTTAAGTCGAATTTTATGAGTATTCGATAGTGTCGCGATCAAGGTGAAAAACAAAAAATCACCAGGGCGACAAACGAGAGGCAAAGACAATGATCAATTCGCGTCCGGCGGCGAAGACCGCCAACGTATCCGACGATCGCCGCGAGGCTATCCGTTCCCTGTACATGGAATCGCTGCAGCTGGTCGAGCGGCTGCACCGCCGTCTGCTTGACGTGATCAAGGACGAATTTGACCGCAACGGCCGTTCCGACATCAATGCCATCCAGGCGCTGCTGCTCTTCAACATCGGCAATTCCGAGCTGACCGCCGGCGAGTTGCGCTCGCGTGGCTATTATCTCGGCTCGAACGTGTCCTACAACCTGAAGAAGCTGGTCGATCTCGGCTTCATCAACCACCAGCGCTCGCGCATCGACCGCCGTTCGGTCCGCGTTTCCTTGACGCCGAAGGGCAACGAGGTGGCGGATGTGGTCGCCGGCCTCTATGAGCGCCATGTCGGCTCGATCGAACAGGTCGGCGGCATCAACACCGACGAGTTCAAGCAGATGAACCGCGCCCTGCAGCGGCTCGACCGCTTCTGGAACGACACCATCGCCTACCGGATGTAAGGCGCCACACAGATCTGGCCCGCGCCAAAGAAGCGCGGCCGAAACAGCGACCTCCAGTCAGGGCCGGTGCCGAAAAGCACCGGTCCCTTTCTTTTCAGAGCGAAGGCCGGTCAGATTTGGGCGCAAGGCCACGTTGCCGCCATATTCCAGTGGAACCGAGGATCGCAGTGATGCAGTGGTGAAGGCCTTGCGTCCACCCGCAACCGTGTCGCGCTCGTGCGTTTATCGCCAACGTGATACTGACCATGGTTGGCTAATTGTTAAGATTGCCAATTTTAGAGTGCGGGCGAGATCGCCCGATGATCAACGCAGCAAAGTGATCGAACCGCTACAAAAATGTCTGGAACGTCCATGATAACCAGCCGCCGTTTTTTCCTTTCCGGAGCATCGTTGCTCGCTGCCGCCATGGTGGCCGGGCGTGCGAATGCGCAGGATGTGATCGGGGATATCTTGAAATCCTCTGCGCGCGGCAATTGGGACGATCAGTTCGATGCCCGCGCCAGCGAAGGCGGCAAGGTGGCCTCGACGTTGCCGATTTTCAGCCCGCAGACGGTCGCCTTCACCGAGCAGGCCGTCGCGCAGTATCAGAACATCGTTGGCCAGGGTGGATGGCAGCCGGTGCCGGACACCAAGAAGCTGCAGCTCGGCGTCGACGACCCGGATGTGGTGCCGCTGCGCAAGCGCCTGATGATTGCGGGCGACCTGTCGCAGAATGCCGGCATCTCGACGGCTTTCGATTCCTATGTCGACTCGGCGGTGAAGCGCTTCCAGCTGCGCCACGGCCTTCCCGCCGATGGCTCGATGGGCAAGTACACCTATGCCGCGATGAACGTTTCGGCGCAGATCCGGCTTGGCCAGTTGCAGACCAATCTGCAAAGGCTGAAGGAGAAGGCCGGCACACTCGGCAATCGTTACGTGCTGGTCGACATTCCGGCGGCTCAGGTCGAGGCGGTCGAGAATGACCGTGTCGTGCTTCGCCACACGGCAATCGTCGGCAAGATCGATCGCCAGACGCCGATCGTCAATTCCAAGATCAACGAGATCATCGTCAATCCGTACTGGAACGCGCCGGTGTCGATCGTGCGCAAGGACATCATTCCGCTGATGCGGAAGGATCCCAATTATCTGAAGAACAGCCATATCCGCCTTTTCGCGCCGGATGGCAGCGAAGTCGATCCGATGAATGTGGACTGGTCGACGGATGATGCGGCCAAGTACCGGTTCCGCCAGGATCCGGGCTCGGAAAACGCCATGGCTTCGGTGAAGATCAATTTCCCCAGCCCGGATGGCGTCTATATGCATGACACGCCGCAGCAGAGCCTGTTCGGCAAGATGATGCGCTTCGATTCCTCGGGCTGCGTGCGCGTCCAGAACGTGCGCGACCTCGTCACCTGGATCCTGCGCGACACGCCCGGCTGGGACCGCCAGCATTTCGAGGCGGCGATCAAGACCGGCCAGAACACGCCGATCCAGGTCACCAATCCGGTGCCGGTGCACTTCCTCTATCTCTCGGCATGGTCGACGGGACCCGGCGTCGTGCAGTTCCGCGATGATATTTACGCGCTTGACGGTGCCAGCGAGCTGCAGATCACCTCTTCGCTCTAAGTGATTGATAATTTTACGAAAGGCCGCCTTCGAGGCGGCCTTTCGTTTTGCCGAGGACGTGTTCAAATCAATCTCTAGTCGACCAGCCGCACTGCCGCCTTGATGCGGTTGACGGTCATTGCCGCGCGGCGCCTTGTCTGGACGCGAGACCGACGATTGCGCATGGTTCGTGAAACAGCCGGAATCGCGCCATGCAAGCCGCTATCTTTGTCCTCCTGGTGCTCGTCTTCGTCGCCGTTTCCGGCGCATTGGTGCGCCTGGTGCGCGTGCCGCTGCCGGTGCTGCAGATCGCGATAGGCGCCGCGCTTGCCTGGCCGGTGCGCGGCATCCATATCGAGATCGATCCGGAACTGTTCCTGCTGGTGTTCATTCCGCCGCTGCTGTTCAGCGATGCCTTTGGTGCGCCCAAGCGCGAGCTGGTGGCATTGCGCTGGCCGATCCTTGCCCTTGCCATAGGCCTCGTCTTCTTCACCATCGTCGGCTTCGGCTATGCCTTGCACTGGCTGGTGCCCAGCATCCCGCTGGTCGTTGCATTCGCTCTTGCCGCGGTGCTGTCGCCGACGGACGCGGTGGCTGTCTCCTCGATCGTCGACAGGAACGTCGTTCCGGCGCGGCTGATGCACATTCTGGAAGGCGAGTCGCTGCTCAACGACGCGTCGGGTCTGGTCATGTTCCGCTTTGCCGTCGCAGCAGCGCTTACCGGCAGTTTTTCCCTGGCCGCTGCCTCACTGAGTTTTCTCTATGCGGTGGTGGTCGGTATCCTGGCCGGGGTGGCGGCATTGTTCATCGCCGCCAAGGCGCTGCAACTGCTTGACCGCATCGGCGGCGTGCCGGCCGAGGCGCAGGTGCTGATCACCATCCTGCTCCCCTTCGTCGCCTATCTCGGCGCCGAGCACTTCGAGGCCTCGGGCGTCCTGGCCGCCGTGACCGCTGGCCTCTTGACCGGGAGCACCGGCATATTCCGCTTTCTCGGTGTCTCGGCGCGCATGCAGACGATCTCGCTGTGGACGACGTTTTCCTTCGTCTTCAACGGCGCGCTGTTCATTGTGCTCGGCCTGCAGCTTCCCGAAATTATCCGCAAGGTGCCGCCGGAGCTCACCGGCCACTATCCCGCCATCCAGCCGGTACTGACCGTGGTTGCGCTAACCCTGTGCCTGATCGCGATCCGTTTCGTCTGGATCTGGATCGGCGATATCGCGGCGGCGCTCGCCGCACGGCTCGGCAAGCGCAAGGCCGAACCGTTCGGCCTGCGGGTGCGGCTCGCGGGATCGGTGGCCGGCGTGCGCGGGGCCATCACATTGGCCGGCATATTGTCGCTGCCGTTGGCCCTGCAGGATGGTTCGCCGTTCCCCGCACGGGACCTGGTCATCTTTCTCGCCGCCGGCGTTATCATCTGCTCCCTGGCGATCGCCAGCCTTGCCTTGCCGGTGATCGCGCGCGGGCTGATCGGGCCAGGCGAAGATTCCGGGGCGGCCGAGGAGCGCATGGCGCGTGTCGGCGCGGCGAAGGCGGCAATCGCCCATCTTGAAAGCATCGCGCAGACGGATGAAGGGGAGGGCGATGTGCCTGGCGCCAGGCTCGCCGCCGCCAACGGCATTGTCGCTGCCTACCGGCGACGTATCGCTGCGTCCGACGAGGCCGACGAAGCGCGCGCCGAAGTGCGGGAGGCAGGCAGGCTGGAGGTCGACCTGAGGCTCGCCGGCATCGCCGCCGAGCGTGACGCCTTGCGCGCCATGCTTCGCCGCGGCGAGATCAACGACCACACAGCGCAAGCGCTGTTCACCGAGACCACGCTTACGGAAGCTCTTTTGAACGGCAGGCAGATGCGGAAGTAGGACTGGCGACGCCCAGGTGCCGTGGATTCGCAGCCTCTGGCGCAAACCGGCCAGCAAATTTCGCGCTGCAAACGTGGCGGGTTGAAAACAACTGTGTTAATGGCGCGGCGAACTCAATGCATGTCGCCCAAAAGTGTGCAGCGGTTTTGGGACGACGGCATACTCAAAACAAAAACTGACCTCGAACCCTGGGGAATTCAGGCCATGGCAACAGCAGCGGCAGCGTCGAACAAATTCGAATCCTTCTTCGAAACCACGCTGGAAGATGCCGATCCGGAGATTTTCGGCGCCATCCGCAACGAACTCGGTCGCCAGCGCCACGAGATCGAACTGATCGCCTCGGAAAACATCGTCTCGCGCGCCGTGCTCGAGGCGCAGGGGTCGATCATGACCAACAAATATGCCGAGGGCTATCCGGGCAAGCGCTATTATGGCGGCTGCCAGTTCGTCGACGTCGCCGAGGAATTGGCCATCGAGCGGGCGAAAAAGCTGTTCGGCTGCAACTTCGCCAACGTCCAGCCGAACTCGGGCAGCCAGATGAACCAGGCGGTGTTCCTGGCGCTCTTGCAGCCTGGCGACACTTTTATGGGCCTCGATCTCAATTCCGGTGGCCACCTCACCCACGGTTCGCCGGTCAACATGAGCGGCAAGTGGTTCAAGGTCGTATCTTACGGCGTGCGCAAGGACGATCATCTGCTCGACATGGACGCGATCGAAAAGACCGCGCACGAGACCAAGCCGAAGCTGATCCTGGCCGGCGGCACCGCCTATTCGCGCATCTGGGACTGGAAGCGTTTCCGCGAGATCGCGGATGCGGTCGGCGCCTATCTGATGGTCGACATGGCGCACATTGCGGGGCTCGTCGCCGGTGGCGTGCATCCCTCGCCACTGCCGCACGCGCATGTGGTGACCACCACCACGCACAAGTCGCTGCGCGGCCCACGTGGCGGCATGATCCTGTGCAACGACGAAGACATTGCCAAGAAGATGAATTCGGCGGTGTTCCCCGGCCTGCAGGGCGGTCCGCTGATGCATGTCATCGCCGCCAAGGCAGTGGCCTTCGGCGAGGCGCTGAAGCCGAGCTTCAAGGTCTATGCCGAGAGCGTGGCCGCCAACGCCAAGGCGCTGGCCTCCAGCCTCAAGGAAACGGGTCTCGACATCGTTTCCGGCGGCACCGACAACCATCTGATGCTGGTCGACCTGCGTCCCAAGAACGCCACCGGCAAGCGGGCCGAGGCAGCCCTTGGCCGCGCCAACATCACCTGCAACAAGAACGGCATCCCGTTCGATCCGGAAAAGCCCTTCGTCACCTCGGGCGTGCGGCTGGGCACACCCGCCGGCACCACGCGCGGCTTCGGCCAGGCCGAGTTCCGGGAGATCGGCAAGCTGATCGCAGAAGTGCTCGATGGCCTCAAGGTCGCCAATTCCGACGAGGGCAATGCCGCGGTCGAGGCGGCGGTCAAGGCCAAGGTGGTGGCGCTGACCGATCGCTTCCCGCTCTATCCTTATCTCGGTTGACCGGACGCGTAGCGTCATCTTTTATCCGCCGTGGTGCATCACCCTCGATCGGGTGATGCATGGAACCGGAGAATTGAGGATGCGCGATTTTCGTTCTGGCTTGCTCGGCGTTGTCGGCTGGCTGGCCGTTTGCGGCGCCGCTTTGGCGCAGACCCAGCCCGCCCCGGACATGCCTGCCACCAGCACCTTCGGCCGATGGACAACCCTCGTCGATGCGCTCGACACCGGCCAGGACGCTCGCAAGACCTGCGCGGCTTCGACGGCGTTCTTCGATGCGAGTGGCAATTCGGGCACGCTGACATTGTCGATTTCGACCGGCGATGCCCTGCCACCAGACGCTTATCCGGCCGTAATGCTGACCATCGACAATCGCAACCTGCCGACCGGCGATAAGATCGCGGCGACTTTCGGCGACCCCGGCGTCAAGGTTTCGGCTACGGTCTCTTCCAGCGATGCCGTCAACGGCCGCCCGAGCTGGACGGTCGACAATCAGGCCAAGACCAGTCTCGCGCTGCTGCGTGCCATGCGCCAGGCCACCTCGCTCGATGTGGCTTTCGGCAAGGAGGCAGTCGCCAGCATCCCGATGGACGGCTTCACCAAGGCCTACCGCAATCTCGGAACATCCTGCGGCTTTCCAACCAAGGACGTCGCGCCGTGATGCGGACGGCCGGGTGGGAGTGGGGGCTGCGAATGGGCCTTGCATGGAGGGTGTGGTCGGCGGCTGGTTGCCCGCGCTGGCAATCTTGCTTGCGCCTCGCTATCTCTGATGCGGCAGGCCGTCGAAGAAACGGAACTGCTTCAATCCCGACCGGAAAGGCTCTAAGCCTTTCGCCTCATCAGATTCGCGAACTCAAGGCTTTTTATGCGCTGTCCCTATTGCCAGTCCGAAGATACGCAGGTGAAGGATTCGCGCCCCGCCGAGGATGGCGCGGCGATCCGCAGGCGGCGTGTCTGCCCCGACTGCGGTGGCCGTTTCACCACCTTCGAACGCGTGCAATTGCGCGATCTGGTCGTGGTCAAGAAATCAGGCCGGAAAGTGCCGTTCGACCGCGACAAGCTGTTACGCTCGGTCGAGATCGCGGTGCGCAAGCGCAATGTCGATCCTGAACGCATCGACCGTGCGGTGACCGGCATCGTGCGCCAGCTCGAAAGCTCGGGCGAGACGGAAGTGGCTTCCGGCGAGGTCGGCCGACTGGTCATGGAAGCGCTGAAGTCGCTCGACGACGTCGCCTATGTCCGCTTCGCTTCGGTCTACCGCAATTTTCGCGAGGCCAAGGACTTCCATGAACTGCTGGGTGAACTGAAGGGTGACGAAGACAAGAGCGAAGAGGACGCCGGCTGACCATGGCAGCACCGCAACGCAGCGAGGCCAAACAAGCGGCCCTTGATCGCCGTTTCATGGCCGCCGCTCTGCGGCTTTCGCGCCGGAATGCGGGCAGGACCTCGACCAATCCTTCCGTGGGCACGCTGGTCGTGCGCGATGACGGCGCGGGGCCGATGATCGTCGGCACCGGCGTCACCGCGATCGGCGGCCGCCCGCATGCCGAGACCGAGGCGCTGGCCGAGGCAGGCGAATTGGCGCGCGGCGCCACCGCTTATGTGACACTGGAACCCTGCGCCCATCACGGCCGCACGCCGCCTTGCGCCAATGCGCTGGTCAATGCCGGCATCGCGCGGGTCGTTGGCGCGGCGAGCGATCCCGATCCGCGCGTTTCCGGCAAGGGCTACGCCATTCTGCGCGCCGCCGGTGTCGAGGTGGTCGAAAAGGTACTGGCGGCGGAAGCCGCCGAGCAGATGGCAGGCTATCTCATTCGCTCGCTCAACAAGCGTCCGGAAGTGACTCTTAAGCTTGCGCTTTCCAGCGATGGCAAGATCGGCAGGGAAGGCGCCGGTCAGGTCGCGATAACAGGCGATATTGCGCGCCGCGAAGTCTACATGATACGGGCCGAGGCCGACGCCATCCTGGTCGGCATCGGCACGGCGCTGGAGGATGATCCGGCGCTGACCGTGCGTTTGCCGGGGCTGGAGAATCGCTCGCCGGCTCGTATCGTCCTCGATCGTCAGATCAGGCTCCCGGAGAGCTCGAAACTGGTCTCGGGCGTGGATCGCGTGCCGCTCTATGTCGCCGCTTGCCTGGAGGCCGATCCGCGGCGCCGGGCGACGCTCGAACGTGCCGGTGTGCGCTTCATCGGCACCGAAACGCATCAGGGTGGCGTCGCGTTGCCGGAACTGCTCGAGGATCTGGCGGCGCTCGGCATGGCTACTGTACTGGTCGAAGGGGGCGCCAAGGTAGCCAGCGCTTTCCTGGCGGATGGGCTGGTCGACCGCGTCGTGCTGTTCCAGGGGCCGGAAGCGATCGGCGAAGACGGCATTGCATCGCCCGTCGATGCTGACCATATCCCGGCTGGCTTTCGCAAGTTGCGCGAGATGCAGTTCGGCGAAGACAGCTACGCCGAGTGGGTAAGGGACCTCTAGGATCAGCATCGATGTTTACTGGAATTGTCACCGATATCGGCACCGTCGCGGCCGTCAAGCCGCTCAGCGAAGGCATCGGCTTACGCATCGATACTGCTTATGACCCCGAGACCATCGCCATCGGTGCTTCGATCTCCTGCGGCGGTGTCTGTCTGACGGTCACGGCCTTGCCCGACAGCGGCTCGAACGCACGCTGGTTCGAGGTCGAGGCCTGGGAAGAAGCCTTGCGGCTGACCACGGCCTCGGGCTGGAGACCCGGCACGCGGATCAATCTGGAGCGGGCGCTGAAGATCGGTGACGAACTCGGCGGTCATATTGTCTCAGGCCATGTCGACGGCACCGCCGAGATCGTCGAGCACAAGGATGAGGGCGACGCGGTGCGCTTCACGCTGGAAGCGCCGCGCCATCTGGCGAAGTTCATCGCGCCGAAAGGTTCTGTCGCGCTCGACGGAACCTCGCTCACCGTCAACAAGGTCGATGGCACCCGCTTCGACGTGCTGTTGATCCACCATTCGCTGACCGTCACCACCTGGGGCGAGCGCAAAATCGGCGACCACGTCAATCTTGAGATCGACACCATGGCCCGCTACGCGGCGCGGCTGGCGGAGGCGGCGAAAGAGGGGCCTTGAGCCTAACCCGCTACCCCACGCCTCGACTTAATCAGTTTTAATCGCTACGATTAAATCTGATTGTGAGGTTAGATGGACACAAAAGTAATCACCGCTCACGTTCCGCTGCCGCTGGCGGAAAAAGTAGACCAACTGGCTGCTCGCCTTGAGCGCCCGCGCGGCTGGATTGTCAAACAAGCTCTTTCTGCGTGGGTGGATTTGGAGGAGGAGCGCCAACGGCTCACGCTTGAAGCACTGGCCGATGTGGACGCAGGACGGGTCATCGATCACCAGGCCGTGCAGGCATGGGCTGAGAGTCTTGGCACCGAAAAGCCGCTGCCGGTGCCACGCTGATGGAGTTGAAATGGACCAGTAAGGCTTTGTCCGATCTGGTCCGGCTCCATGACTTTCTAGCGCCGGCAAATGGTCCGGCTGCCGCACGAGCCGTACAGTCGCTTGCCGCCGCGCCGGCACGGCTGGTTGAGTATCCACGCATAGGTGAGAGACTGGAAGAGTTCGAACCGCGCGAGGTGCGCCGCATTTCGGTAGGCAGCTACGAAATTCGTTACGAAATACAGAGCACGACAATCTTCGTGTTGCGCCTATGGCATAGGCGGGAGGATCGATAGAGCAGGCGTCCATCGAGCAATCTTCCGCTTGCGATCAGCCCGGCTTCGGCCTAAGTCACCGGCAACCCCCCGGAGATATCTATGGCTGGCACATCCCAACACGGCAGAGCCTTCATTCGTCCGAAGGCGAAGGCGCATCTGCTCATCGTCGAAGCGCGCTTTCACGACGATCTTGCCGACGCGCTGCTCGAAGGCGCGACAAGCGCGCTCGATGAAGCGGACGCAACCTATGACGTTGTCACCGTTCCCGGCTCGCTGGAGATTCCCGCGGTGATCACCTTCGCGCTGGACGGCGCCGCCGAGGGCGGCACGCACTATGACGGCTTCGTTGCGCTCGGCACCATCATCCGCGGCGATACCTATCATTTCGACATCGTCGCCAATGAATCCAGCCGCGCGCTCATGGACTTGTCCGTGCAGGACTCCGTCTGTGTCGGCAACGGTATCCTGACCACCGAGAATGACGCGCAGGCGTGGACCCGGGCAAAGCGCTCGGAAGGCGACAAGGGTGGTTTCGCCGCGCGTGCGGCATTGACCATGATTGCCCTCAAGGAACAACTGGGAGCGCGATCGTGAGCGAACCTGCTTCACCCGGCCAGCCCGCGGCACGCCAGGCCAACAAGCGCGGCGCTGCTCGGCTCGCCGCCGTGCAGGCCCTCTACCAGATGGACGTAGCCGGTAGTGGTGTCTTCGAGATCACTGCCGAATATGAGGCGTTTCGCCTCGGCAAGGAAGTCGACGGCGCGCTCTATCGCGAGGCCGACGCGCAATGGTTTCGCGCCATCCTTACGGGGGTCGTCGAGAATCAGAAGACCATCGATCCGATCATCCGCCAGGCGCTGACGGATGACTGGCCGTTGTCCAGGCTCGATTCGACGCTTCGCGCCATGCTGCGTGCCGGCGTCTATGAGTTGATGAAGCGCGAGGATGTGCCCGTCGCCGTCATCGTCACCGAATATGTCGACATCGCCAGGGCCTTCTACGAGGAAGACGAACCAAAGCTGGTCAATGCCGTGCTCGACCGCGTATCGCGCCGGGTGCGCGGCGAGGGACGTGGCAAGGACGCATCGTGACGGCCATCGCTGTCGAGACGGGCAGGGAAGGGCGACGCACCGCGTTGATCCTCGCCGCCTCGCAGGCGGTTATCGGATCGGCGGCACCCATCGCCATCTCCATGGGGGCGCTGGCCGGGCAATATCTGCTCGGCGCCGACAAATCACTGGCGACAGCGCCAATCACCGGCTTCAACCTTGGCGTGGCGCTCGGCGCTTTGCCCGCCGCGGCTATTATCCGCCGGATGGGCCAGCGCGGCGGCTTCATGACCGGGACCGTCGTCACCGCGCTTGGTGGCCTGATAGCGACACTGGCGCTTTTCCACGGCAGTTTCTGGATTTTCGCGTTCGCGCTGCTCGTGATCGGCATCGGTGGTGCCTTCGTGCAGCAGTTCCGCTTCGCCGCCGCCGATAACGCGCCGCCGGAGTTCAAGGCGCGCGCCATCTCCTTCGTACTGGCCGGCGGCATCGTCACCGCCATCCTTGGGCCGCAGATTGTCATCTTCACCCGGGAATTGTTCGCGCCGGTGATGTTTGCCGGTTCGTTTGCATCCATCCTTGTGCTGGCGGCCGTCGGCGCCGCGATCCTGTCGCTGCTGAGATTGCCGGCAAAGACCGCCGCCAAGGTCGACGTTGCCGACAGCGATGCCAGGCCATTGGTCGAAATCATCACGAAGCCGCGCTTTATCGCCGCGTTGTCTTGCGAGGTCGGCAGTTACGCGCTGATGAGCTTCGTCATGACTGGCGCACCACTGGCCATGGTCGGCTGCGGCCTGTCGGAGGATAATGCGACGCTCGGCATTTCCTGGCATGTCATGGCGATGTTCGCGCCGAGCTTTTTTACCGGCTCGCTGATTCATCGCTTCGGCGCCGAGCGCATCGTGGCGGCAGGTCTGGTCCTGCTCATCGGCTGCGCCATCGTCGCCTTGTCGGGCTTGGCGCTATGGCAATTCTGGACGGCGCTGATCCTGCTCGGGCTTGGCTGGAATTTCAGTTTCATCGGCGCCACCGCCATGGTCGCGGCCAGTTACCGGCCCTCTGAAAAGAGCAAGGTGCAGGGTTTCCACGATTTCATCCTATTCGGCTCGGTCGCCTGCGCGTCGCTGCTCTCGGGCATGGTCTATAACGCCTGGGGTTGGACGATGCTCAACTGGATGATCTTTCCGGTCACAGTGCTGTGCTTCGTCGCGCTCGGTGCGCTCAAGCTGACGAATTCACGCAAGGCCAACGCCTGGTCCAGATCGCTGTCGCCCTGACAGGATGCTGTCGGCATGCTTCGGGTCGAACGCGCCGCGCCGAACAAAAATATTGCGCCTGTGCCTGTTGTTATGAAACCGTATGCCCCGACGGGCCGTTCGAGCCATGCTCATATTCGGCTGCCGAATCTCGGTGGATAACAAGGGGTTTTCAAAATGTTTTCAGTCAAGATTTTGGCCAGCGCGGCATTGGCTCTGGCCGTCACGGCGGCTTCTGCCAGTGCACAGGTGGTTGTCTCCTCCAAGATCGACACCGAGGGCGGCGTGCTGGGCAACATTATCCAGCTCGTTCTCAACGCCAACAACATCAAGACCACGGACCGCATCCAGCTCGGCGGCACGCCGGTGGTGCGCAAAGCGATCACCGCCGGCGAGATTGACATCTATCCCGAATACACCGGCAACGCGGCTTTCTTCTTCGAAAAGGCGGACGACCCGGTATGGAAGGATGCCGCCAAGGCCTATGAGACGGCCAAGAAACTTGACTATGACGCCAACAAGATCGTCTGGCTGTCGCCTGCGCCGGCCAACAACACCTGGGCGATCGCGCTGCGCAAGGAAGTGGCCGACAGCAACAAGCTCGCCACGCTTTCCGACTTCGGCAAATATGTTGCCGGCGGCGGCCAGGTTGTGTTGGCGGCTTCGGCCGAGTTCGTCAACTCGGCCGCGGCCCTGCCGGCCTTCCAGACCACCTATGGCTTCACGCTGAAACCGGAGCAACTGATCACGCTGTCGGGCGGCGATACGGCGGCGACCATTGCCGCGGCCGCCAACCAGACCAGCGGCGCCAACGCCGCCATGGTCTACGGCACCGACGGCGGCATCGCGCCGTCGGGCCTCGTCGTGCTCAATGACGACAAGGGTGTGCAGCCGGTTTATCAGCCGGCGCCGATCATCCGCGAATCCGTGCTGAAGGAACATCCGGAGATCGAGACGCTGCTGAAGCCGGTCTTCGCCAAGCTCGACCTCGTAACGCTGCAGGAACTGAACGGCCGCGTGCAGGTCGGCGGCGAGCCGGTCAAGGGCGTCGCCGAGGACTTCCTGAAGAAGAACGGGTTCTTGAAGTAACGACCGAAAGATCGCGACGCAGGTGCGAGTAGTGCGGTCGGCGGAGCTGTCAATCTCCCCCCTTGCGGGGGAGATGTCCGGCAGGACAGAGGGGGGTGCTGTCCCGCCGCCCTATCGGCGCATCACAATTACCTTCCTTGGCAGGTTTGCTTCCAGACACGCCAGGGCTCGAACGCCGGCGATCCTTCACACCCCCCTTTGGCCTGCCGGCCATCTCCCCCGCAAGGGGGGAGATCGGATCTCACGTCGGATCTCGCCAATCACCGGCGGAGGCCGCAGGAAGCCGAAAATCGCCTGTCTCGAGGGACATCGATGACCCTGCGCTTCGACAAGCTCGGCGTGGTCATAGCCGCGATCGTTGCCTATGCGGCGTTCGCCGCGCCCTTCGCCACATTCCGCGCCAACCGCATCGTTCCGGGCCAGGCGCGTTCTATCATCGAGGCTCTGCCGCCGACGGCTGGGCCATTGCTTCTGGGAATCGTGATCGCCGCGGCGCTCATAGCTCTGTTCAGGACGCCGCTTAAGTTGCGCCTTGCCGCCAGCGTGGCGGCACTTGCCGCACTTGCGCTGCTGATCGGCGTCGCCGGCACATTTCTGACGCCGGCCGGCAACACCTTTGCCAGGGTGTCGCCGGCCTCCGGTTTCTGGATTCTCATCTTCGCCTTCACGCTTTTGCTGGCGGACGTGCTGACGCGCCTGAACTTGTCGCCATTGGCTCGTGTCGGCGTCCTGGCCGCGGCTGCCATGGCCATTGGCCTGCTTTTGACATCGGGAAATTGGAACGATCTTTCCATCCTCAAGGAATACGCCAACCGCGCCGACAGTTTCTGGGCCGAAGGCTCCAAGCACGTCACGCTGGCGCTGGGTTCGCTGGCCGCCGCCGTCATCGTCGGCCTGCCGCTCGGCATCCTGTGCCATCGTGTTGAACGGTTGCGCGCCGGCGTGCTCAACGTCCTCAACATCATCCAGACCATCCCTTCGATCGCGCTGTTCGGGCTGCTGATCGCGCCGCTCGGCTGGGTGGCCACGCATGTGCCGGGGGCTGCCGTGCTCGGCATTCGCGGCATCGGCACGGCGCCCGCTTTCGTCGCGCTGTTCCTCTATTCACTGCTGCCGGTGGTGGCCAACACGCTGGTCGGGCTCGCCGGCGTGCCGCGTGCCGCCAACGACGCGGCGCGCGGCATGGGCATGACCGATCGCCAGCGCCTGTTCGGCGTCGAGTTTCCGCTGGCCTTTCCGGTCATCCTCACCGGCATCCGCATCGTACTGGTACAGAATATCGGGCTTGCCACGATCGCCGCGCTTATCGGTGGCGGCGGCTTTGGCGTGTTCGTCTTCCAGGGCGTCGGCCAGACGGCGATGGACCTGGTGCTGCTTGGCGCGGTGCCGACGGTGGCTTTGGCCTTCGCCGCCGCTATCATCCTCGACGCGGCGATCGAAATGACTGCCACCAAGCGCAGGGTTGAAACGGCATGATCCAGATCGAAGGCATTACCAAGCGCTATGATACGACAACGGTGGTCGACGACGTATCGATGGTCATCGAGCCGCGCACCATTGCCGTCATTGTCGGCACCTCAGGCTCCGGCAAGACGACGCTGCTTCGCATGATCAACCGGCTGGTGGAACCAACCGCCGGCGTGATCAAGCTCGACGGCGCCGACAATCGCTCGGTGCCAGGTTACGAACTGCGCCGCAGCATCGGCTACGCCATCCAGGGCCACGGCCTGTTTCCGCATCGCACCGTGGCGCAGAACATCGCCACGGTGCCGGTGCTGCTTGGCTGGGACAAGGCACGCATCAAGACCCGCGTTGATGAACTGATGACGCTTTACCAGCTTGACCCCCGGGAATTCGGGCCGCGCTATCCGCATGAATTGTCCGGTGGCCAACAGCAGCGCGTCGGCGTGGCCCGCGCGCTTGCCGCCGAGCCCAACGTGCTGTTGATGGACGAGCCGTTCGGCGCGCTCGACCCGATCATCCGCACCAAAGCGCAGCAGGATCTGCTGGCGATCCAGAAGCGCTTCGGCACCACCATCATCCTCGTCACCCATGACATGGAGGAAGCCGTGCACATGGGCGACAAGATCGCCGTCATGGATGCCGGCAAGCTCGTGCAATATGCCAGACCCGCCGAGATCCTGGCAAACCCGGCCAGCAGCTTCGTCGAGACCCTGGTCGGCGCCAGTGAGAGGCCATTCAGGCTGCTGTCGCTCGGACGGGTGCGCGACGCGGTGGAGACCGGTGTTGCCGATGGCGAAGCGATCCCCGGCGATGCCAGCCAGCGCGATGCGCTGGCCGAACTCCTGTGGTCGGGCCGACCGGCGCTGCCAGTAAAGGGCGCCGACGGCAAGCCGCTTGGCCGTGTCACCGTGGACGGGCTGGTCAAGCGGGCGGCGAGGCCGGCATGAAAGCCTGGCTGCCTCTGCTACTGAGGCTTGCGCTGGTGGTGTTGCTCGTGGCCTTCGTCACCAGCCCAGGCTGGTTCGAGCCGCTGCTGAAGCCGCTGACCGAGAACAACGCTCCCGCGATCTACAATCAGGGCAGCCTGCTGACTTTGACGCTGCTGCATCTGCGCACCGTGCTGATCGCCACCGTCGCCGCGACCATCGTCGCGGTGGCGCTGGCCATCCTTGTCACCAGGCCTGCCGGTGCCGAATTCCTGCCGCTGTCGCGCAGTCTGGTCAACATCGGCCAGACCTTTCCACCGGTGGCCGTGCTGGCGCTCGCCGTGCCGGCTGTCGGTTTCGGCGAGAAGCCGACGCTGATCGCCCTGTTTCTCTATGGCCTGCTGCCGATCTTCGAAAATGCGCTGACCGGGCTGACAACGCTTCCAGCAAACGTCGTCGAGGCGGCGCGCGGCGCCGGGATGACCGACTGGCAAAGGCTCACCAAGGTCGAGTTGCCGCTCAGCGCACCGATCATCCTGGGCGGCATCAGGCTCTCGGTGGTCATCAGCCTGGCCACCGCCACCATCGGCTCGACGGTGGCCGCCAGGACACTGGGCGAAGTGATCATCGCCGGCCTCTTGTCGAACAATTTCGCCTTCATCCTGCAGGGTGGCCTGATCGTGGCGGCCCTGGCCGTGCTGATCTATGACGGGCTGTCGGCGGTTGAGCGTTACACGGCGCGACGCATGGGCAGAGACGTCGAGTAGCCCGCCTCATCGCCGGGATCGATTTTCAATCGATCTAACCGCAAGGTGAGTAGGGCGCACACTGTCCAGTACGGACGTTTTGGGCGAAAGCCGGGCAAAAACCGAACAATATCTTGACGTTCGCAGCCCTGTTTCGCATACACCGGTACGAAGAGGTGGATTCCGTGCGCGGAATCCGATCTTGTCTCAACGGCCCAGGGAGGGGTTCTTTTGGGCCAGCAATCGAGGAAAATTCGGCAATGACCATACTTTACGCCGTCATCGCCTGCGGCCTGCTTTCTGTCCTCTACGCCATATGGGCGACACGTTCGGTCCTCGCGTCCGATCAAGGCAACGCACGCATGCAGGAAATCTCCGCCGCCATTCGCGAAGGCGCGCAGGCCTATCTGGCGCGCCAGTACACGACCATCGCCATCGTCGGCGTTGTGGTGCTTCTGCTCGCCTGGTGGCTGCTTTCGATCACCGCCGCCATCGGCTTCCTGATCGGCGCCGTGCTGTCTGGCGCCGCCGGCTTCATAGGCATGCATGTTTCGGTGCGCGCCAACGTGCGCACGGCTCAGGCGGCTTCCAACAGCCTCGCCGCCGGTCTCGACATCGCCTTCAAATCGGGTGCCATCACCGGCATGCTGGTTGCCGGTCTGGCGCTGCTCGGCGTCTCGATCTACTACCTTATCCTCACCCATTTCATGGGCCTTCAGCCAAACGACCGCGTCGTCATCGATTCTCTGGTCGCGCTTGGCTTCGGCGCCTCGCTGATCTCGATCTTCGCCCGTCTCGGCGGCGGCATCTTCACCAAGGGTGCTGATGTCGGCGGCGATCTGGTCGGCAAGGTCGAAGCCGGGATTCCGGAAGACGATCCGCGCAATCCGGCCACCATCGCTGACAATGTCGGCGACAATGTCGGCGACTGCGCCGGCATGGCCGCCGACCTGTTCGAGACCTATGCGGTGACCGTGGTTGCCACCATGGTTCTCGCTGCCATCTTCTTCGGCGGCACCGCCGTGCTCGGTGCCGCGATGCTCTATCCGCTGGCCATCTGCGGCGCCTGCATCCTGACCTCGATCGTCGGCACCTTCTTCGTCAAGCTCGGCTCCAACGGCTCGATCATGGGCGCGCTCTACAAGGGCCTGATCGTCACCGGCCTGCTGTCCATCGTTGGCCTTGGCGTCGCCACTTCGGTCACGCTTGGCTGGGGAGAGGTCGGCACGGTCGCCGGCATCACCGTTACCGGCAAGAACCTGTTCATCTGCGGCCTGATCGGCCTCGTGGTGACCGGTTTGATCGTGGTGATCACTGAGTACTATACCGGCACCAACAAGCGCCCGGTCAATTCGATCGCCCAGGCGTCGGTGACCGGCCACGGCACCAACGTCATCCAGGGCCTCGCGGTGTCGCTGGAATCGACGGCGCTGCCGGCCATCGTCATCGTCGGCGGCATCATCGCCACCTACCAGCTCGGCGGTCTCTTCGGCACGGCGATCGCCGTCACCACCATGCTTGGCCTTGCCGGCATGATCGTGGCGCTCGACGCCTTCGGCCCGGTCACCGACAATGCCGGCGGCATCGCCGAAATGGCAGGCCTGCCCAAGGAAGTGCGCCATTCCACCGATGCGCTCGACGCGGTCGGCAACACCACCAAGGCGGTGACCAAGGGCTACGCCATCGGTTCGGCTGGCCTCGGCGCATTGGTGCTTTTCGCCGCCTATTCGAACGATCTGAGGTTCTTTGCCGCCAATGGCGACAAATACCCCTACTTCCAGGGCATGGGCGAGATCTCCTTCGACCTCTCCAATCCTTACGTCGTCGCCGGTCTGATCTTTGGTGGCCTGATCCCGTATCTGTTCGGCGGCATCGCCATGACAGCCGTCGGTCGTGCCGCGGGCTCGATCGTCGAGGAAGTACGCAAGCAGTTCCGCGAAGATCCGGGCATCATGGCCGGCACCTCCAAGCCGAACTATGCCCGCGCGGTCGATCTCCTGACCAGGGCGGCGATCCGGGAAATGATCATCCCCTCGCTGCTGCCGGTTCTGGCGCCGCTTGTCGTCTATTTCGGCGTGCTTTTGATCTCTGGCTCGAAGGCGTCCGCTTTCGCGGCACTTGGCGCCTCGCTGCTCGGCGTTATCGTCAACGGCCTGTTCGTGGCCATCTCGATGACTTCGGGCGGCGGCGCCTGGGACAATGCGAAGAAATCGTTCGAGGACGGTTTCACCGACAAGGACGGCGTCAAGCATCTCAAGGGCTCCGAGGCGCACAAGGCCTCGGTGACCGGCGACACGGTCGGCGATCCCTACAAGGACACCGCGGGTCCTGCGGTCAACCCGGCGATCAAGATCACCAACATCGTGGCGCTCCTGCTGCTTGCGGTGCTCGCGCACGGCTGAGCAAGAGCTGTTGAAAAAGCGAAACCCGCGGGGAGCGATCTCCGCGGGTTTCGTTTGGTTCGGATCGGGCACGGTGCTTCAGCCGCCATCCGGCTTGGCTCCATTGCTGTCGGCACGCTTGCGGTAGCGGGCCAGCATGTCGTCCACTCCTGGTTCGCGCGACGGCATCGCCGGCAGGCCGCGTATCTCACGTAGCCTGGTGACGAAGGCGCCGCGCTCGTATTTGCGACGAAACTCCCTGGCTCTCGGATGGATGCCGCATGCGGCCAGAATCCGGCGTTTCAGATAGGTGGATTTCTTCAGGGGTCGAAAGTCCTCGGCCGCGGCAAGAATTTCCACGCGCAGGACGCCCCATCACTGACAAGTCGGCCTGTCCGGGGCCAAACAAAAACCCGTGACATCGCTCCCACGGGTTTTTGGTCGCCTGAGATGTTGCTGCTTTCCCCCGGAGGGAAGCAGTGGCTGAAGATCAGGGGGTGCCGCCGCCGGGGATGCCGGGCGCCAGCTTGCTTGCGCCATTGATGATCTGGCTGAGGAAGTTCTGGTCCTTGCCGCCAGTAGGCGTGGTGCGCGAGATGAAGTCGAAGATCTTGCCGTCCTTCAGGCCGTAATTGGCGATCTGGGTGACGCGGCCGTCCGCGCCGAAATAGACCGCCAGCACATGCTGGTCGACCAGGTGCGGCTTGTCGAACGCGACATAGCGCTTGCGCGTCTGCGAGATGTAGTAGAACGCCTCATTGTCGAAAGTCGCCGTGGTCGACGGTGTGCCAAGCGCCAGCAGCACCTGCTCGCGACTGGAGCCGACCGGTACCGAATCGACCGCCTGCTGGTCGATGACATACCCTTGCGTCAGCGTCTCGCTTGGATTGAGATCGCCGATCATCTTGTTCGTGTGGCATGCCGACAGCGCCGAAACCATAAGCAGCAGCGAGATCGCGCTGGCGGGCCTGGAAGTGAAGGTCGACTTGAAATTCAGCGCGCGCAACAACAATTCTCCATTACATCGCCGCAACTTGCGCTGGGCCGCAAAACCGGTAAACCAGCTTGCTTGCCGATGCAACAAGGCCAATTCAACAAACGGTCCCCGGAGACCATCCCCATGTTCCAGCGCCTTTTTGGCCGTGAACGCCACACCAACCGCGCCATCACCGACGCGCTCTACGCACAAATCGTGGCGGCGGCGCGGCAGACTGCATTTTATTCCCACTGGAGTGTGCCGGACACGCCGCTTGGCCGTTTCGAGATGCTTTCGCTGCACATGTTCCTGTTCCAGCATCGCCTGCGCGGCGAGGGCGGCGTGGCGCAGGCGATCGCGCAGGTGCTGATCGACGAGTTCTTCCTCGACGTCGATCATTCGCTGCGGGAACTGGGCATTGGCGACGTCGGCGTGCCGAAGCGGATGAAGAAACTGGCCAAGATGTTTTATGGCCGCACGGCAGCCTATGATGATGCGCTGGAAAGAAACGATCATGACGGGCTGACCGCGGCACTTGCCCGCAACGTCCGGCCCGATGCCGACACCTGGCCGGAAGCATCGCAATTGGCCGGCTATGTCGCCGGTGCCTGCAAAGCACTGGCAGCGCAGCCGTCCGAATCAATCGTTTCCGGGACGGTGACATTTCCGCTGGCCAGGGAGGTCGATCGATGAAACATGCTAAGCCGCAAAGCCCGGTTTCCTTTTTCGCGAATATCGCCCGGCTGCCGCAGAAAGGGCTGCCCGTGGTGATCGAGGCCGACGCCGCGCAGCGCGCAGCCCTTGCCGAAGAGCACGGGCTGCTGTCTGTCGAAGCCTATCGCGCGGAACTCCTGGTCGCCTCCTGGAAGCGCAATGGCGTGAAGGTCAGCGGCCGTGTCGAGGCCGACATCACGCAGGCCTGCATCGTCACGCTCGATCCCGTCGCGGCGCATATCGACGAACCGGTCGAGGCGCTGCTGCTCCCCGAGGACTCTAAGCTTGGACGGCAGGGGTTTGAAGGCGGTGGCGAGATTCTGCTCGATGCGGATGGGCCCGACAGTCCCGAAACATTTTCCGGCGACACTATCGATGTCGGCGCCCTCGCCGAGCAGTTCTTCGGTTTGGCGATCGACCCCTATCCGCGCAAGCCGGGCGCGTCCCTGGACGCCGGTGGCGACACCGAACCGGAGGAGAACGAATTTCAGCAAAAACTGCGATCCTTGCTGGGAAAATCCTGAAAACCTCGCCCGCGACGGAAAAGTCGGTTGTGTGAAAACCCAAAACCGCTATTTTCGCCAAACCTTTGCGATCACTAAAGCGACCTGCCGCCTAACCGTGAGATGAATACCGCGTGATCAGGATTTCCATCGATGCCATGGGCGGCGATCACGGACCAGCCGTGGTCATTCCGGCGCTCATGACGGTCGCGACCCGCCGCCCAGACATCCGTTTCGTCATCTACGGGCGTGAGGACGTGGTGCGTCCTGAACTGGCCAAGTTTCCCAAACTGGCCGAGGTGAGCGAATTCTTCCACTGTGAGGTCGCGGTCAGGATGGACGACAAACCAAGCCAGGCGCTGCGCCATGGCCGCTGGAAATCGTCGATGTGGAAGGCGGTCGAGGCGGTCAAATCGGGCACTGCGGACGCTTGTATCTCGGCAGGCAACACCGGCGCGCTGATGGCGATGTCGAAATTCTGCCTGCGCACCATGGCCACCATAGATCGTCCGGCGATCGCGGCCTTGTGGCCGACATTACGTGGCGAAAGCGTGGTCCTCGACGTTGGCGCCACCATCGGCGCCGATGCGCACCAGCTCATTGATTTTGCCATTCTCGGCACCGGCATGGCGCGCTCCGTATTCGGCATTGCCCGGCCGACCGTCGGCTTGCTCAACGTCGGCGTGGAAGAGATCAAGGGCCAGGAAGAGGTCAAGGAAGCGGGACGCATGCTGCGCGAGGCCAACATGGCCTCGATGAATTATCATGGCTTTGTCGAAGGCGACGATATCGGCAAGGGTACGGTCGACGTGGTGGTGACGGAGGGCTTCGCCGGCAACATCGCGCTGAAGACGGCGGAAGGCACCGCCCGCCAGATCGCGGGTTATCTGCGCGCCGCCATGAGCCGCACCCTGATGGCCAGGATCGGCTATGTCTTCGCCAAGGGCGCTTTCGATCGCCTGCGCGAGAAGATGGATGTCGGCCGCTCCAACGGCGGCGTGTTCCTGGGACTGAACGGCATCGTCGTCAAAAGCCATGGCGGTGCTGATTCGGACGGTTTTGCCGCGGCGATCGAGCTCGGCTACGACATGGTGCGCAACAATCTGCTCGACCGCATCGAGGCCGACCTGGATCTGTTTCATGCGCGCAACCCGCATGCCCTGTCATATCGGAAATCCGACGTCGTTAGCGACGCGAAGGAATAGGAAAGAACTTTGATCAGATCAGTCGTGCGCGGCACGGGCGCCGCGCTGCCCCGCCGCATCATGAAGAATGCCGATTTCGAGGGCATGGTCGAAACCTCGGACGAGTGGATCGCCCAGCGCACCGGCATCCGTCAGCGCCATATCGCGGGCGACGATGAGACGACGGCTTCCCTGGGCGAGGCCGCGGCGCGCGCCGCCCTTGCCGATGCGGGGCTGACGCCAGACGATATCGACCTGATTGTGCTGGCGACGTCGACGCCCAACAACACGTTCCCGGCCACCGCGGTCGAAATCCAGGACCGGCTCGGCATGCATCACGGCTTTGCCTTCGACATGCAGGCGGTGTGCTCGGGCTTCGTCTATGCAGTCACCACGGCCGATCTCTATATTCGCGGCGGCCTGGCCAAACGCGTGCTGGTGATCGGCTCGGAAACATTCTCGCGCATTCTCGACTGGAACGACCGCTCGACCTGCGTGCTGTTCGGCGACGGCGCCGGTGCCCTGGTGCTGGAAGCGGGCGAGGGGGGCGGCACGATCGCCGACCACGGTGTTCTGGCGGCCAGCCTGCGCTCCGACGGCACGCACAAGGACAAGCTTTTTGTCGATGGGGGACCATCGACGACGGGGACGGTCGGCCACCTCAGGATGGAGGGCCGCGAGGTCTTCAAGCATGCGGTCGGCATGATCACCGACGTTATCGAGGCGACCTTCTCGGCCGCCGGCATCACCGCCGACGATCTCGACTGGTTCGTGCCGCATCAGGCCAATAAACGAATTATTGACGCTTCCGCCAAGAAGCTCGGGATAGCAGAGCAAAAAGTGGTGGTTACCGTCAATTTGCACGGTAACACCTCGGCGGCTTCCGTGCCGTTGGCGCTGTCGGTGGCCGTTGCCGATGGGCGCATCAAGAAGGGTGACCTTGTGCTCCTGGAAGCGATGGGCGGCGGCTTCACCTGGGGCGCCGTTCTGCTTCGCTGGTAAGTGCCGAACGGCTCGGTTTCGGTCCTTGACCTTGACGGATCAATTACTTAGGCTCAGCCGTTGTTGTGCCGATTTTATGTTTGAGCTGATGGGACGGTCGCATGGGGGGAAAGACACTTACGCGCGCCGACCTTGCCGAGGCCGTCTACCGGAAGGTCGGTCTGTCGCGCACTGAATCCGCCGAACTCGTTGAAGCCGTTCTGGACGAAATCTGCGAAGCCATCGTCCGCGGCGAGACGGTCAAGCTGTCGTCCTTCGCGACATTCCATGTCCGCTCCAAGAACGAGCGCATCGGACGCAATCCCAAGACCGGTGAGGAGGTGCCCATCCTGCCGCGCCGGGTGATGACCTTCAAGTCGTCCAACGTATTGAAGAACCGCATCTTGCGCTCTCACCAGAACAGCAAGGCCAAGGGCGGCAAGTAGCCTCCATTGTACGGTTGAAAACCGGCCCCACCATAACGTTGGGCTTGAATATTGTTGCACAAACCGCTGAAATAAGGCCCGATTCGGCAGCATGGCCGGATTGGTGTTCCGCGTATGATCCATTCCGCGCAAACGGAATGAGCTTCTCTCTTTGTTGAGCGTGATCTCGTCTGAAGACCGTTCCGGATCACGCTCCAGCGTGAGGATTTCGCCCATGGACAAGAGCCCTGACGCCTTCCGTACCATCAGCGAGGTCGCCGAGGACCTCGACCTGCCGCAGCATGTGCTGCGTTTCTGGGAAACGCGCTTCAACCAGATCAAGCCGATGAAGCGCGGCGGCGGCCGGCGCTACTACCGGCCGCAGGATGTCGAGTTGATCAAGGGCATCCGCCACATGCTCTACGATCAGGGTTATACCATCAAGGGCGTGCAGAAGCTGCTGCGGGAAAACGGCAATCATTTCCTGGTTGCCATCGGCAATGGCGACATGGCCGCGGTCGAAGCGATTTCCCAGCGAAAGCAGGCCGACCAGGTGCCGCTGACGTCGGCAGCGCAGCCGCGCGGCGGCGATGATGAACTGGTTGGCCAGCCAAGGGTCAAGCCCAGCCGCCGCTTTTTCGGCCTTGGCAAGGGCGACGAGGAAGGTCCCGTTCAGCCGGACGCCTCGAAACTCTCGCGCGACAATCGCGCTCTGCTGCAGGAGGCGCTGTTCGACCTGCTCGAATGCAAGCGCTTGCTCGACCAGGTGCGCTGAGCCGTCGCACGAAATGCTTTGAAGCCGCGAAACTGGAACCCGCCTTGGGGTGAGGCGTTACGTTTTCTTCTGCAAGAGAAGGAAACGTATGATGGCACCATTCTCGACCCTTTCGGACATCGATCTCGAAAAGCAGATCACGGCGCTGTCGAGGGAACTCGCGGCGTTGCGCAAGGCAGTGTCCAGGCGGGGTGGCGCCTACTATGAAGACGGTCGTGATGCCGCGCTCGACACATATTCCGATCTTGCCGGGCGTCTGCGGGACGCCATGCCGGCAATTCGCAAGCAGGGTAGGGTGATCGAGAGATCGGCCCGCGACCATCCGGCGGCAGCCGCCGCAGTTGGCCTTGTGGTGCTAGGGCTGGTGGCCAGCCTGTTGTTCACCCGACGCTGATATGCCTTCGCTGTCCTTGGCATAGTGAATTCCAAGGCAGACAATGACGGCTCGCCGTTTTTGGCGCCGTCATCCTCGTTTTTGGAGCACTTGCTTCTCGCGCGCACACCGCGCGCTGGCCGATCCGGTCAGCGATATCGGCTGTCGCCTCGGCATCTGGCGCGAAGCGCTTCGGCATAGAGGTGCACAGCACCCCTGTGCGGTCGGCGCAGGAATGCGGACTGCTCAAGCCGCCAGAGCCGTTCTATTTCCGCTGCGATCGCCGGGTTCGTCCAAGTGCCGTAGCCGGCGGCCGAGTAGACAGTGATCTCGCCGACATAGAGGCGATCGTCGGTGACAAGGAAGTCGATGCGGATGTAGTCGAGGTCGCCAGCAATGCCAGGTGCTATCGAGATCGCCTGGCGGACATGGTCGAGCAGCCTCGCATTGACGGGCAGGGCCTGGTCTTCGTCGGGATAATCCGGATCCCTCCCAGGCAACGGATTGGCTTGCCGGTCGAACAACACTGAAAGCTTGGCGTGCTTATCCTCCACCCAGACATGGGATATCACACCGCTGCAGACATGAACCTTGATATCGGTGGCAGTAATGCCGCCGCTCAGTGTAAGCATCTCCTCCACGAAAACGGCCGGCACGATTGGCCAGTAAGCCCATTCGCCATGGCGCCGACCATAGCCTTTGCGTTGCCAGCACCTCGCCTTGCGTACGACGGCAGCACGGTCCGGCCCGCCCTCGGAAATGAATATGTTCATCGCGCAGCCATGGTTTGCCTTGACCACGACGCCGCCGGTCAGCAGGCCCGGAGGGATATCGGCAGCGTCGCGCCCGCACCAGAGTGTCTCTGGCATGGCGATCCCGGGGCAGGCGTCACGGATGTAGACCTTGGCCGCGAGCTTGTCGGTCAGCGTCACGAACAGCGGGTTGCGGTCGACGATTTTCCGCCACAGCACCAGTTCATTGTAGCGCACGGGCGCGGCCGGATTGGGCAGATAACCCAGTTCCACGGCAAATCGTGCGACAAGGACAGGGTGACGAGCCGTGAGCCACAATCGTGCGACTGACAGAACAAGACGATTTTTCCAGGAAACATCGGCCACGGCCGTCATCGGGAATACCTGGCCAAGTTGGCGAAACCTGCCCCGGTGCGCGTACCCGGTCAGCATATGCCTTGCCGTATCGTGATTTGGCTCTGCGTGAAAGGTTTCGCTTGCCGTCGGGACATCGGGATTGACGCCGGAATTCTGGGGCCGGCGGTTTCGGTGTAACTCGACAGGCCCGATTCACGTCGTCTCCGGCATTGCATCACCAAGAGAAGACCGGCCTTAACAAGAAGCCAAGGCGGTCTTCTCGTTGGTCGTCTGGTATGCTTAGTAGGCCTTCTTCACCAGTTTCTTCACGTGGTGGTGGTGATGATGGTAGTGGTAGTGATGATGGCGATGATGATGATGGCGATGATGCTTTGCCATCGGAGCCGCATCCGCGCTCGTCGCACCGATGACCGGCGCCGTGAAAGCGAGGGCAACTGCAAGCCCGAGGGCCGAGAGGAGGGACTTCTTCATGGATCGTTTCCTTCTTTTGGCAGGCAGATATAAATCGGGTCGATAGTCCGACCGCCGCGAATGGAATTACGCTCCCGAATTTTTTCGTCAGTATTTCCCGATTGTAGAATTTTGTTTCTGAACTGTGTCTGGCCGACTGAGCCTCCATCACCACCATGGCACGGGCTGAAAGCTGTCTTGGTCGGCTGTTTGGCTACACACGCGCAGCGTGTCCGCCGCCTGTGCAGCAGTCACGCCGATACCGGAAAGCAAGGAAATCGTGCCGAGCGCCAGGAGGAATGTCTTGAGAGTCATTGTATGGGTCCTTCCAGGAAAGAGGCTGGGTGAAAACCGATAGGTTTTCACGCCAGCAACGCCGAGACAACGAACGGGCGCACCCAAACCGCTGATCAAACGAGCGTTCGGGCATTTAAAACAACGTGATCGGGATGCGCTTGCGAGGTGTGGGGTTCACGATAGTGTGACGGCCCGTTTGGCTCTTGGCAAATCGCTGGCGAGCGGGCATCTTCCTGCTCGTCTCAGGCAACATCCATTTTGATCAAACTCTTTCAGCCTCCGGAGTTGCCAATGCCCAACAATGCAAAAGAACATGCCCCTTCCGAACCGTTAGCCAATGAGCTCGGGCCAATTTACAGCACCCTCAAGGCGATGCGGGAAACCCGCGGTTACAGCGTGGAAGAGCTGTCGCTGACCTGCGGCCTGTCGGTCGACGAGATCGAGGACATCGAGAGCGGCAGGGCGGCCGATCCGGCGAAGCTGCGTCGTATTGCGTCCGCGCTTCAACTGCCACAGGACGCTGTGATTGTTTCGGCTGCGCCGGCACCGGCCGCACAAGGCCGGCCCCTGGCATAGAATCAGCAACAGGCATGTCCAAGAAGCCCGCCAGGCCCACTTGGCGGGTTTCTTGTTGATGCCGCAGCGTTCTCCAGCAGCCGGGCTTGCCGACTTGTCGATCGCACGTGTTTATACCCACGGCATCCAGATCTGTTGCCGATTGCGTCCGCCGTGCCTTGGGTTTTGAGCTGTGGGTCTTCTGATATGAGCTTGGAATCGGTTCGTGCCTTCTTCGCCGCGCATGCGCCGGACATTGAGGTCATCGTCACGGAAGCGAGTTCGGCGACGGTGACGCTAGCGGCGCAGGCGCATGGTGTGTTGCCGGCGCAGATCGCCAAGACGATCTGTCTTCGCGTCGCGGAACGGACCATGCTCGTCGTGACCAGCGGCATCGCCAGGCTGGATAACCGCAAGTTCAAGGACCAGTTCGGAGGCAAGCCGCGCATGCTCGACGCTGAAGAGGTCGTCGAGGCGACAAGCCACCCGGTGGGTGGCGTCTGCCCGTTCGGCCTGCCGTCGCCGCTGCCGGTCTACTGCGACGTGTCGCTGCGCGAATTCGGCGAGGTCGTGCCCGCCGCCGGCGCCACCAACGCTGCGGTACGGATTGAGCCGCGGCGTATGGCGGACCTGGTCGGCGCCGAATGGGTGGATGTGTGCCAGGGTTAGAGGCCGGATCCAAGCCGGAACTGAAGAAACCAGGGCGCGGAAAGAGGCGAGTCGAAAATCGGCTAACTGGCCGGGCGGACTTCGGGGGCAAGTCCTGCATAATTGGTCGGAGTGGCCGGATTCGAACCGACGACCCCTTGACCCCCAGTCAAGTGCGCTACCGGGCTGCGCTACACTCCGGACCGGTCGCGATGTATCGTGATAACCCTGCTTCGGTCAACCAAAATTCGGCGTTTGTTGCACCGGCGTTGATACGATGGCTCTTGGCCTCTGCAATGCGGGCCGCAGCCGCCGCTGATGGCGGTATTCGAGCGCGATAGCACCCCAGATCAAGCCGAGCAGCAGGTAGACGTGGCGCCAGTGATCGATGTCGATGAAGGTACCGAGCCCGATATTGCCGATGAAGGCGACATAGGCGCACAAGAGATAGGGTTGCCACGGCCGGTCACGCAAAAGGATGCGGAACCCGGCTGCCAGGGTCCAGAGGACAAGCGTCAGGAACGACACGAAGCCGAGCCAGCCATAGTCCATCAGCATCTTCAGCCAGATGTCGTGCGTGTCCTCGCCGAACAGCGTGCCGAAGACCAGTGGGCCGATGCCGAACGGATGCTCCATCGCCATCTGGAAACCGATCGTATAGCGGGCGAAGCGGCCGAGGCGGGCGGTGTCATAGCTCTGTTCGAGATGCGCGCGGTTGGAGAACATCTCCGCCACGCCGGGCAGCTGCAAGATGACGATGATGGCGATGGCCAGCAGCGACAGTGCGGCGATCGTCATGATCACCACGCGCAGCCGGAACATGCCGCTGTTGCTCTGCAGGAACAGGCAGCCGGTGAGCAGCACGGCGGAGACGGCAAACATGCCCCAGGCGCCGCGCGAGAAGGAGAAGAAGATGCCGGCCGTGATGATCAGCAAAGGTATCGCCAGCAATGGCATGCGCGAGATCGGTCCGGTCAGGAGCAGATAGAGCAGATAGATGCCCGGCAGCACCAGGAACGGTCCGAACACGTTCGGATCCTGGAAGGCGCCAGCGGCGCGATCGTATTTGGTGAACATTTCCGCGCCGGGAAAGGCGTGGAAATAGCCTGCTATGCCAAGCAGCGACGTCGCCACCGCCGAGACGACATAGGCAATGAAGATCAGACGGTAGAGGTTCGGCTGCGTGGCGGTGACCGATGCGAAGAACACGGCGCTGAAGGCGAGAAACAGCGATACGGCGAGATAGAGCGGCGTGTTGGCGAGGTTCGCCATCTGCGTCATCGAGATCATGCCGCCGATGTTCATCGTCACCAGCAGCACCAGCAGTGGCGTGGCGGCGCGGGAGATCCTCAGGCCGAAGAGGGCCCAAACGGCGATCAGCCCGGCCATGTAGATTTCATAAGGGGCCGGCTCGCTGATGACGAAGCCGGACAGGAGGATGCCGACCACCACCGCGCCCGAGGAAATCAGCGTGATCAGCTTGGCGTTGACCGCCGCGTGCGGCAAATCATGGCTGATCGCGCTCAATAGGCGTTTTCCGTATTGAGCAGTCGAATCGGGGTCAGGAACAGGATCCGCAGATCGAACAGCAATGACCAGTTTTCGATGTAGTAGAGGTCGTACTCCGTCCGCATGCGGATCTTCTCATTGGTGTCCATCTCGCCGCGCCAGCCATTGATCTGCGCCCAGCCGGTGACACCGGGCTTGACCTTGTGGCGGGCGAAATAGCCGTCGACCACCTCGTTGTAGAGAAGGTTGTGCGACTGCGCGGCAATGGCATGTGGACGCGGACCGATGAGCGACAGCGAGCCTAGCAGCGAGTTGAAGAATTGCGGCAGTTCATCGATCGACGTCTTGCGGATGAAGCGGCCGACGCGGGTGACCCGCGGGTCGTTCTTGGTTACCGTCTGTTTGGCGGTCGGATCCGACCTGTCGGTGTACATCGAGCGGAATTTGTAGACCTCGATCACCTCGTTGTTGAAGCCGTGCCGTTTCTGTTTGAACAGGACAGGCCCCTTGCTGTCGAGCTTGATGGCGATCGCGGTGCCGAGCATCACCGGCAGGAAGACGACGATGCCGATGAGGCTGAAGATGATGTCGAAGGCACGCTTGGCGACCGAATCCCAGTCGTTGATCGGCTTGTCGAAAATGTCGAGCATCGGCACCGAGCCGATGTAGGAATAGGCGCGCGGACGAAACTGCAGCGCGTTGGAGTGTGCCGACAGCCGGATGTCGACCGGCAGGACCCACAGCTTCTTCAGCAATTGCAGGACGCGCGTTTCGGCGGTCAGCGGCAGCGACACGATCAGCATGTCGATGCGGGCGATGCGGGCGAATTCGATCAGTTCCGAAATGGTGCCGAGCTTGGGATACCCGGCAACGATGGGCGGCGAGCGCTTGTCGCTGCGATCGTCGAAGATGCCGCAGATGCGGATGTCGTTGTAAGGCTGCTTTTCGACCGAGCGGATCAGGATCTCCGCCGCCCTGCCGCCGCCGACGATGACGGCGCGCCGCTCCATGCGGCCATCGCGTGCCCAGCGCCGGATCAGCTTCGACATCACCAGCCTGAGGCCGAAGAGGAAGACAAAGCCGACGACGAACCACGTCCCGAACAGCAGGCGTGAATAATCTTCCGACATCTTCGTGGCGAAGGCTGTCAACGCCATCAGGGCGAAGGCGCCGGCCCAGGCCAGCAGGATGCGGCCGAAATTGGCGATCGGCCGCATGAGGGAGACCACCTGATAGCAATCGGTGACATCAAGCAGCACCACGGCGAGGAACGACGCGGCGGCAATCGTCACCGGATATTGCCAGGCGAGATAGTTGAAGAACCCGACATAGTAGAAATAGACGCAGAGCCCCGAAACGAACAGCACCGCGAATTCGACCATGCGCAGGACGCCGCTGACCATGATCGGCGACATCGTATCGCGCCGGTATTGCGTGGCGACCTGTCGGGCAACGTCGTTCATGCCGCCCGGCGCATCGCCATCGGCCGGGCCGTCGAATTTACGCACCGCTTCGGGTGAAAAGCGGCGCGCGGGGTCGATCTCGTTCATGGGACAGTCCGCAAGCTTCCCTCGGGGATAGCAAAAGAGAGCTAAGAAACCCTTGAAGCAACGCATGGCTTTGGAAGGGCTTGGACTAGCTGTCGAGCGCGGCGAAGTAGGCTTTCTCGATTTCGGCGGCCATGACGTCGGCGCCGAAACGCGCCCTGAGGCCGGAACTGTCGGGCATCAGTTCGCGATAGGCGGCAAGGTCGGTCAGCGCCTGGCTCATCTTGCCGGCAAGCTCGGCCGCATCGGGCCGGATCAGGGCAGGGGAATCGGAACCAAAAATCTCTGGTATGCCGCCGACGGCTGTCGCGATCATCGGCCTTGCCCCGGCAAGGGCCTCCAGCACGATATAGGGCATCGCCTCGGCACGCGAAGGAACCACGACGAGCGCCGCCAGCGCGAAAGCCTCCCTGGCCGGCACTGGTGGCAGGAAACGGACATGGCCCTCAAGTCCCAGGCGCCGCACTTGTGCGTGGTAGCGTGGCAGGTCGTCGCCGTCGCCGACCATCACCGCGCTCAGCGCGCGGCCGAGGCGAGGGCCGGCGGCGGCCAGGGCATCGATGAAGATGTCTGGCCCCTTGAGGTCCCGCATCATGCCGATATAGAGCAGGTCCGCCGCATCGGCGTTGGCGATCACGGGTTCGAATTCGGCCGCGCGCAAGCCGTTGTAGACCAGCGCGTTCGGAATGGGCGGTTCGCCCACCTTCCTGCGATAGGTCCGCCGCTCATAATCGGAGACGAACAGCAGGCAATCGGTGAAGCGCGCCATGAAGCGCTCGAGCGCGAAGAACATCTTTCCGGTGGCGGTGTTTTCGTCATAGTGGAGGGAGCCGCCATGCGGCGAATAAAGGCGGGCTACGCGAGACCTTGACACCCGCAACAGTGAGCCGAACAGACGGGCATAGGCGCCACCCTTGGCGCCGTGCCCGTGCAGCACGTCCGGCCGCAATTCCTTGATGATCCTGTAGGTGCGTCTGGCCGAGGCGAGGTCGCCCGGGCCGACATGACGCTGCATTGGCGTGCGGTGGATGCCGAGCGCCAGCGTCTCCTTCATCTGCGCGAACAGACGCTCCTCGAATTCGCCGCCCGTGGTCGAATCGCAGACGATGCCCACCATGTGACCGGCGGCGGCCTGCGCTTCCGTCAAATCGCGCACATGCCGGAAAATTCCTCCGACGGGTGAACGAAAGCAGTGGACGATCCTGAGCTTGTCCGTCACGTGGTGTCATTCAGAACAGGCGTTCACGAACGTAGACAGTGTCTCCGGGCAGCAGCGGGTCCGAGGTGACCACGCGGCCGGTCATCACCTTGCCGTTGATGTCGCGCGTGATGTCGACGCTTTCCTGATTGGCGCGCGGCGTGAAGCCGCCGGCAATGGCGATGGCCTTCTGCACGGTCAGGCCGGGTACGTAGGAATACTGGCCGGCGGCGCCGACTTCGCCCATGACGAAGATCGGCCTGTAGCGATCGATCTCGACCGAGACGTCGGGGTCGCGCAGATAGCCTCGCCGCAGCTTGTCGGCGATCGCCTTTTCCATCTGCTGCGCGGTGTGGCCGCGGGCCGGTATCGCGCCGACGAGCGGGAATGAGATATAGCCCGACTGGTCCACACTGTAGGTATTGGTCAGCCCGTCCTGCTCGAACACCGTGACACGGACACGGTCGCCGGCACCGAGACGGTAGGGCTGGTCGAGGATCTCGTGGAAGGCTGCCGGCGTCGGCCGGTAGCTGGAGCAGCCGGCGAGCATCGATACGGCAAGCAGTGCGCGAAAGAGGGAAGCAGTGCTTTTCATGACCGGATACGTACCTTCGACTGGCCGCTGCCGCATCGCAGCAAACATCTGGGATCGGGCTCGTTATCATCCTGTTAGGGTTAATGGCCGGTAAAGGAGTCGGCTGATGCCGTTTACGCCGGCGAGAATTTCGCCGTATTTGCTGGTTTATCGTTTTTCTTGCCGTTCGCGCGTAAATGCTAACCAAAACTTACCGTGATCTTAACGGCTGAGTTACCATAGTTGTTTACGGTGTATCCCGACCCAGTTTCGGAGTAGGGATGCATGTTCGTTCAATCCGCGGCCGCAGATGTCGACGTTGATCTCAGGCAGCTTTTCGCCAGCCTGGCGAGGAACTGGCTGCGCATCCTGGTCTTCGTTCTGGTGGTGACAGGACTGGCGTTCGCGTTCGCTTCGCTCGCGACCCGGCATTACAAGGCCCAGACGCAGGTGGAGATCGTTCCGCGCGAATCCGTCTACACCCGTCCGGCCGGCAACGCTGACGGCGACAAGCCGATCCTCGACGAGCAAGGCGTTGCCACCCAGGTCCAGATAATTTCGTCCAACGAGATCCTGAAGCGGGTGGCGCAGAAGCTCGGCCTGTCGCGGCTGTCCGAGTTCGACGAAACGATCAATATGTCCTCGCTGAGCCGCGTGCTGATCCTGCTCGGCTTGAAAAACGACCCGATGGACGTTCCGGCCGACGAGCGTGTCCTGAAGAAGATGCGTGAGAAGCTCAACGTCTATGGTGTTGAAAAAACCCGCATCATTGCCATCGAGTTCTCCTCAGAGGATCCCAAGCTCGCCGCCGCCATTCCCGATGCCATCGCCGCCGCGTATATTGCGGGGCAGGGTGCGGCCAAGCGCGAATCGAACACTGCTGCCGCCGACTTTCTGGCGCCCGAGATCGCCGACCTGTCGAAGCAGGTCAAGGATGCCGAGGCCAAGGTCGCGGCCTACCGCGCCCAGTCCGACCTCCTGATTGGCGGCAACAATTCCGTTCTGGCCACCCAGCAACTGGCCGAGTTGTCGACCGAATTGTCCCGGGTGCGGGCCAACCGCGCCGCGGCCGAAGGCACCGCCGACAGTGTGCGCAAGGCACTGCAGAACGGCGGCTCGCTGGATTCGCTGCCGGAAGTGCTGTCGTCCGACCTGATCCAGCGTCTGCGTGAGCGGCAGGTCGAGCTGCGCGCCAACATCGCCGATATGTCGACGACACTGCTCGACAATCATCCGCGCATCCGCGCCGCGAAATCGCAGTTGGCCGACCTCGATGCGCAGATCCGCAGCGAAGCCCAGAAGGTCATGAAAGGCCTTGTGATGCAGGCGGACGCGGCCAAGGCGCGCGAAAACCAGCTCGTCGCGGACGTCAACACGCTCAAAGCGGCTTCGGCGCAGGCCGGCGAACAGCAGGTCGGCCTCGACGCGCTGCAGCGCGATGCCGCCGCCAAGCGCCAGCAGCTCGAACTCTACCTGACCAACTACCGCGAGGCGGCTTCGCGTCAGGACCGCAACTATGTCCCGGTCGATGCCCGCATCGTCTCGCCGGCCTCGGTGCCCGCCGAGCCATACTTTCCCAAGGTCGGGCCGATCATCGGTGCGGCCGCAGCGGCTTCGCTTCTGCTGGCGGCGGTGTTCACGCTGTTGCGGGAGCTCTTCTCGGGCCGAGCAATGCGCCCGGCCACAGGAGCCCGCTTTGAGCCGATCGACGAAGTGCCGATGCCGCCGACTGTCCATCAGGAACCATCTGCTCGCCTGGAACCGCCTGTCGCCAGCGAGCTCGCCAATCGTGCCGCCGAAGCGCCATTGCCCGAAACGGTCATAGGCCCGGAGATGATCGTGCAGCCCCAACCAGCTGTGGAGGCAGTATCTGCCGCCCATGCCGCCCCTGTCGCCGGGGCCGCGCCCATGGCTGAGGCCAAGCCTATGGCTGAGGCCAAGCCCGTGGCCGAGGCCGAGCCTGTCACGGAGATCCAGCGGCCACGCTCCGTGCTTGGCGAGATCGACATCGAGAAGGCCGCTGAAAAGCTGATCGCGAGCGGGGCCGCGCGCGCCATATTCGTTTCGCCCGAAGGCGACGAGGCGGCCGCGTCGGCGATCCTGGTGGCGCGTGAGGTGTCCGACACCGGCCTGCGCGTCCTGCTGCTCGACCTCACCGCCTCGGGCGCCGCCTCGCGGCCGATGCTCGACAGCGGGCTTTTCCCGGGCATCACCGATCTGCTCGCCTCGCAGGCGCAGTTCAGCGATGTGATCCATGCCGATCTTTATTCCGACTGCCATGTCATCCCCGTTGGCACCGCCGACCCGATCCGCGCCATGCGCGCCGCCGACAGGCTGCCGATCATCATGCAGTCGCTGACCACGGCCTATGATCTGGTGGTGGTCGAATGCGGACCGGCCGACGCGCAAGGCATCAGCCGCCTGGGCAGCGATGCCACCGAGGTGTTCCTGTCCATGCTCGAGCCGGACGACGAAGTGACGCGAGCCGCCGTCAAGCTGATCGAGAACGGCTATCCAGACCTGACCCTTGTTACGCCGCTTGGCCACGAACCGCCCGGCACCCCGGGTCGGCGCTCCGCGGCTTGAAAGAACAGCCGTTGGGAGGCTTACTCACTTTACGGCGAGCTTAGCTGTCGTCCTCGCCAGCCGCGGGTGCTGCCTGTCCGGCTGACTTACGGCGCAGCATCTTGGCCAGCTTCCAGATCGCCGGGCTATTCTTGATGAAAGCCTTCAGCCGTGCATTCTGGCGAAGCATCAATGCCAGCGCACGGCCCTTCAGCGTCAGCGGGACCAGCACCTCGAAATGCTGCGTTTCGATATCGCACCATTGTCGCTTGTAGGGCTCGTCGCCGACGGAGAAATCATAGACCGCGAAACCCGTCTCGCAGGCCTCCTGGATGTTGTCGAAGAACAGGAAGTCGCCGGGACTGGTGTGCGCGAGATCGTCCTCGGCGATCGCTCCGAACTCGCAGATCAGCCGCCTGCCCGAGCGGCTCGATCCGGTGATGGCGCGCAGCTTGCCGGCAATCTCCAGTCCGTGCAGCACGAAAGGAGGCTCGGGCTGGTCCAACGCCTGGGCAAACAGCTCTCGGAAGAAGGCGCGCGTCGGATCGTCCCCGAAGACGTTGGCAATGCCCATCTTGCGAAAGCGAAGCTCCTTCATCTCGAAGAAGGCGTCGAGCAACCGCTCCACCTCGTCCGAGCTGCGAGCCTCGATGCGGCGGTGGCTGCCGACGGCCTCGAATTTGCGGGTCTGCGAACGATGCTTCTTGCGTTTGCGCTTTCCGCCGGCGCGCAGCAGCAACGCATCGAAGCCTCCGGCAAGGTCGGCGGCCAGCGAAAGATTGGGGCTGGAAAAACGTGCAAGCGACGCCAGCGGATTGGCGATATCATCGAGCTTGGGCAGCAAGCGTTCCAGCGCGATGAGATCGATGTCCGGACGGGATTTGGCGACGGCCGCAAGCATCGAACGGATGGCGGCGACATCCGCATTGGCCAGCCATTGCGGGTCAGCGGCCGCGAAATTGCCGTTGGCGTGCCGGCCGCCCATGAAACGGGCGACTCGGAACCGTCCCTGGTTCACAACTTCCAGCGCCAGTGCGAAGACCGGCTTGCCTTCGAGAGCGAGCGTAGCCACGAGGAGTTCGGGCTTGACCTGCGCGGCCCAGTTCATGACCCAGGTCGCGCCCTGTGCCGGCGCACAGACCGCCGAGCGGCAGAACCTCGCATAGGCCGCCAGCCCCTCGGCGCCCGCGACCGAGATCGATGGCCCGGCGGCACCCCCAGGCAGGGCGCGTGGTGATGCCTCGGTCGCCGCAAGCCGATTGCCGTCAAATGGCGCCATTGCGTCAACCATACCTCAATCCTTAAGGCGTATTGATCCCGATTTGGGGGGGGCGCTCAGGCGTGTTCCGTGCTTGGATCAGCCTAGGCGCAAAAGGTGAATGAATGATCGACGGTGGGGAGGCTATCCGAAAACTGGCGCTCAACGTCGCGCGCTATACCGGCCTCGCCCCATTGGCCAGACCGTTTGTCGGCGGCATCGGCGCCATCCTGATGCTGCACCGCGTGACGGCGACACCCGAAAAGCCGGATAGCGCAAACCGGCACCTCAACATCGCGCCCGGCTTCCTCGACGCCGTGATCGCCGACATGAAGGCCGGCGGCTACGCCTTTGTCTCGATGGACGAAGCCGTGGAGCGCATCAAGGCAGGCGGCAAGGGCGGCCGCTTCGCCACCATCACCGCCGACGACGCCTATCGTGACAACATGACCGAGGCGCTGCCGGTGCTGGAAAAGCACGGTGCGCCGATCACCATCTATGTCGCCCCGGGACTGATCGACGGCACCGCCGATCTGTGGTGGGACGTGATCGAGGATATCGTCAATGCCTGCGACCGGCTGACGCTGGCGACCTCAAATAGTCCGATCGTGATTGATTGCGCGACCCCCGCCAGGAAGCGTCAGGCCATAGCCCGGTTGCATGCTTACCTCGCCACCGAGGTCCGCGAGGAAGACCTTAGGACTGTGCTGCGCGATCTGGCCACTTCCAATGGCATCGACGCGGATGCTCCGCGCCTGCGGACCCTGATGAACTGGAATGAGATTCGCACTATTTCCGCGCATCCGCTGGTGACGATCGGCGCCCATACGATCAACCACAGCAATCTGAAGCGGCTTTCCGAGGCCGATGCGCGACACGAGATCGGCGCCGTGAAGGATATGTTGCGGGCCAGGCTCGGCAGGGTGCCGCGCCATTTTGCCTACCCTTATGGCTATGCAAGCGCCGTCGGCTGCCGCGAAGTGGGCTTTGCCCGCGAGGCCGGCTATGCCTCCGCCGTGACGACCCGCCATGGTGTGCTGCGCGCGGAACATGCCGGTTTTCTCCACGCTTTGCCTCGCATTTCGGTCAATGGCCGCTACCAGAGCCTTGCCCATATCCGCACCATGCTGTCGGGCGTGACGACGCCGCTCGCCAATGCCGGCAAAATGGTCGTCACCGTCTGACGGGCTGCCAAGGCATGGCTCAGCGCTTGGCGCGTGGCTCCAGCATCAGCCACTTGATGATGCCCATGGCCGGCAGAACCCAGAGCAGGCCGCTGAGCAGAAAGAAGAAGAAATGCACCCACGCGCCCGATTCCGACAGGCGGGCGACCGCGAAGATCGATGCGACCAGCGCGTAGATGATAACCAGCGCCACCAGCAGGAACATTCCGATCAGCTTTTTCACGCGAATGGGCATGGCTTGGCCTCGTTGATCGCTATCGCTTAGGCCGAACACACGGCACGCGCAACCCGTGACAGGCGGCGCGACGGCGTGCCGCGCCGCCCGGTCTTGCCAGCAGGAATGCGATGGTCCACCAATCCGCGACATCAACCTGCCGGGATAGATTTATGGCCGCCATCACTGCTGCCGCGCCTTACCAGGCCCGTGACCGCGACCTGCACAACCGGGCGCTGGTGCGCGGCTGGCTCTACGTCGTGCTTCTGGTGCTGTTTGCGTTGGTGCTGGTTGGCGGCGCGACGCGGCTGACCGAGTCCGGCCTGTCGATCACCGAGTGGCAGCCGATCCATGGCGTCATCCCGCCGCTCAACGACGCCGAGTGGCAGGAGGAATTCCAGCGCTATCAGCAGATCCCGCAATACACCGAGCTCAACAAGGGCATGACTATCGAGGCATTCAAGTCGATCTTCTGGTGGGAGTGGGCGCACCGTCTGCTGGCGCGCAGCGTCGGCCTGGTCTTTGCCTTGCCGCTGCTGTTCTTCTGGGTGACGCGCCGGATAGAGCGCGGGCTCGGACCGAAACTTGCGGGAATTCTTCTCCTCGGCGGCCTGCAGGGCGCTATTGGCTGGTGGATGGTGGCCTCAGGCCTGGTCGACCGTGTGTCGGTGAGCCAGTACAGGCTGGCCACGCACCTGACGCTGGCGGCACTGATCTTCACCGCGACCATGGTCGTCGCCCGCGGGCTGGCGCCGCATTCCGAGCCCGCCGCCGATCGCTCGACGCAGAGATTGGCCGGTTTCTTCGTGCTTCTGGCGCTGATCCAAATCTATCTCGGCGGCCTGGTCGCCGGTCTCGACGCCGGTATGAGCTACAACACCTGGCCGCTGATGGATGGCAGGATCATCCCTGGCGATCTGCTGATCCTCGAGCCGGTATGGCGCAACGTCTTCGAGAACCCGAAGACGGTGCAGTTCATACATCGCCTCGGCGCCTACACGATCTTCGCCGTCGCGCTCTGGCACATGATCACCACGCGCCGTCGGCTGCCCGGCTCAACCCATGCCCGCCGCGCGACGCTGCTGTTCGTGCTGGTGCTAGTGCAGGCCTCTATCGGCATCGGCACGCTGCTGATGCAGGTGCCCCTGCATATGGCGCTGACGCATCAAGGGTTCGCGCTGGTTGTGCTCGGTTTTGCCGCCGCCCATTGGCGCGGCACCAAAGGTGCCTATCCGCTCCCGCATGAGGTCGCGGTCAGGAACTGATCCGAGCCGGGTCAAAGGTCACATCCAGAATTCGTTCGACTGCGTGGTCCTACCGCCGTCGAATTCGGCCTGCGACGCTGCGGCGGACGGTGCGGGCTGGCCTTGACCGCTTTCGCAGCCGTGTCCGCTTCGCCGCGCAACTCGTCGGCGACATCGTCGAACGGTTTGAGCGCCTATGGCCGGCGAGCCGTCCTCGAACCGCACCTTCCAGCTACGGCTCGTAATGGTCTTGGCAATGAGTTCGGGCGCGCTGACCCTTCCAGCGCGCCGAGAAGGCGGATGCGTCCATCAAAGGCCGAGCATCAGGTCCATGTTCTGGACGGCCGCACCCGAGGCGCCCTTGCCGAGATTGTCGTAGACCGCCAGCAGCAGCGCCTGCGCTCTGTCGTCGTTGGCGAAGACATAGACCTTCATGCGGTTGGTGCCGTTGTAGATCTCGGGATCGATCTCCGGCATGCGTTCCAGCTGGGCATACGGAGCCACTTCGACCACGCCGCCCTCGATGGCGGCGAAATGGTCGGCAATGGCCGCATGCAACTCCGCACCCGTCGGCACATAGTCGAGGCCGCCGAGTTGCAGCGGCACCACCGTGATCATGCCTTGGGCAAAATTGCCGACCGCCGGCTGCATGATCGGATCATGCGACAGCTTCGCGTAGGCCCGCAGTTCCGGCACATGCTTGTGCTGCAAGGTCAGGCCATAGGGCAGAAACTCCGAGGCATCCTCGCCCTTGACGACGTAGTCCTCGATCATCGGACGTCCGCCGCCCGAATAGCCCGAAATGCCGTTGACTGTGATCGGGAAATCGGCCGGCAGCAGACCGGCGGTGACCAGTGGCCTGAGCGTCGCGATCGGCCCCTGCGGCCAGCAGCCGGGATTGGCGATGCGCTTCGCCGTGGCGATCTTCTTCGCCTGCTCCTTGTCCATTTCGGCGAAACCATATTCCCAGCCTTCGGCGACACGATGCGCGGTCGACGCATCGATGACTTTGGTGGTGTCGTTGGTGATCAGCGAGACGCTTTCCTTCGCCGCATCGTCCGGCAGGCACAGGATCGCGATGTCGGCGGCATTGAGGAATTCGGCGCGCGCCGCCGTTTCCTTGCGGCGCTCGGCAGGAATGGAAATGATCTCGAGGTCGCCACGCTCGGCAAGCAGCGCCCGGATCTGGAGGCCGGTGGTGCCGTGCTCGCCGTCGATGAAGATTTTCGGTTTCATTGCCTGATTAATTCCCTGAAGTTTCAAGATTATATGCCGTTACCGTGATTCACGGCGGCGCCGTTGTGGCCATTATTCAATTCTTCCTGTCGCGCCTTCCGCTCCGCCAGCAGACCGAGATATTGCATGGCGATCATCGAGCCGGCGATCGCCGTAATATCGGCGTGATCATAGGCCGGCGCAACCTCCACCACATCGGCGCCGACAATATCGACCTGGTTGAGCTGGCGCAGCGTCGACAGGATTTTCGCCGAGGATGGCCCGCCGGCAACCGGCGTGCCGGTGCCGGGCGCGTAGGCGGGGTCGAGGCAGTCGATGTCAAAGGTCAGATAGGTCTTCTTGCCGCCGGTGCGGTCGACGATGGCGTAGGCGATGTCGGAGGCGCGCATCTCCTCGATCTCGTGGCCGTAAAGGATCTTGATGCCGAACGTGTCGGGCGCATGGGTGCGGATGCCGATCTGAATCGAACGGTCGGGATCGATGATGCCCTCGTTGACCGCGCGGCCGACGAAGGATCCATGGTCGATGCGCTTGCCGTCATCGGGCCATGTGTCCTGATGGGCGTCGAACTGTACCAAAGCAAGCGGTCCGTGGATGGCGGCATGCGCCTTGAGCAGTGGCCACGTCACGAAATGATCGCCGCCGAGGGTCAGCAGGAAGGCGCCTGACTTCAATATCTTCGACGCTTCGCGTTCGATCGCTGCCGGCGTCTTCTGATGGTTGCCGGAATCGAGCAGGCAATCGCCGTAGTCGACCACGGCGAGATGCTCGAACAGGTCGCGTGAGAAGGGGTACTGCGGATCATTGTCGAGGATCGCCGAGGCACGACGAATCGCCTGCGGCCCGAAACGGGCGCCGGGCCGGTTGGTAACGGCGGCATCAAACGGAATGCCCCACACCACCGCGTCCGCGCCTTTCACATCCTTGGTGTACCGACGGCGCATGAACGACAGCGCGCCGGAATAGGTCGGCTCGAACGCGGCGCCCGTTTTGGAACGGGCGGTGAAGGCGTGATCGATGTTCTTGTTCGCCATTACGAATCCTCGTTTTTATCGGGTGCAACAACTACAGAACCGGCATGGAAGATGCCAGTCATAGCTTGGGGAGACGAAACGGCGCCGCCCGGGTGCCACGGCAACACAGGATTGTATCATCATGACGCAGACCGCGTTTCTTGGTCCGTCCGATGCCGTAGTGTCGACCCACACCGGCACGATCGCCGGCGAACGCTTCCAGGTGCTTGATTCGTGGCGCGGCATCTGCGCCCTGCTGGTGGCGCTGTTTCATTTTCCGACCGCTTCGGCGATCTCGCAGAGCGGCTTCATCGGTTCGTCCTATTTGGTCGTCGATTTCTTCTTTGTCCTTTCCGGCTTCGTCATTGCCAGCAGCTACGCCAATCGGCTGAGCCAGCCAGCCCAGCTTGCCCGCTTCGCGCTGGTGCGTTTCGGCCGAATCTACCCGCTGCATCTGCTCATGCTTGCCGCCTTCGCGGGGTTCGAACTGCTGCGGCTGCTGTTGCCGGCACTGCATGGCACCGGCGCCGCACCCTTCACCGAAGGGTTCGATCTGAAGAGCCTGCTTGCCAATCTTCTGTTGCTGCAGGGTGTCGGCTTCGAGGATCGACTGACCTGGAATGCACCGAGCTGGAGCATTTCGGCGGAGTTCTTCGCCTATCTCCTGTTCGCGGGCGTGGTGTTCGTCGCCGGCGCGCGCGCCTGGGTGTGGTTCGTCGCCGCTGCCGTCACCGCGCCGTTGTTCCTGCTCGGCTTCTCCACGCATCATATGGATGTGTCCTACGATTTCGGCTTCATCCGCTGCCTCTACGGCTTCTCGCTCGGTGCCCTGCTTGCCTGGTTTCAGCATGATTCCATTGCAGGGGCGCGACAGTTCCTCGCCAGCAGCCGGCGGATGAACTGGACGCTGGCTGAAATTGTCATGGTGGCGGTGATCGTCGTTTTTGTCTCGCTGGCGGGCGACAATGATTTCGGCATCGCAGCACCCCTCGTGTTCGCGCTGGCGCTGTTTCTCTTCGCCCATGAAGGCGGCTGGATTTCCGCTATGTTGAGGGTGCCGTTCATGCTGACGCTCGGCGCGCTGTCCTACTCGATCTACATGGTCCATCTCTTCGTCCAGGCGCGCATGATCAACCTCGCCGGGCTCGTCGGGCGCAAGCTCGACCTCGATCTTGTCGGTGACATCGTCCTGCGTGGCCAACCCGCGACGGGGTTCGGTGCCGGCTGGGCCGGGACGGTGGCGATCGTCATCATGCTGGCCGCCACCATCGCGGTGTCGTGGATCACCTGGCGCTTCGTCGAAACGCCGGCGATGGCGTGGTTCCGCCGCGAATCGAAGCGCCTCTGAGGCGAGCATCCGCTAGCCGGCTTCGTTCACCTGCCTGTCACGGGCATCGCCTATCCGGATATCGATCCGGCAAGGAGCGATTCTCGATGCGGACCCTTTGGCTGAGCCTTCTGTTTTCCACGGCGCTTGTGGCATCTGCTGGCGAGTCAGTGGCCGGCGAAACCCGCGCCAGACAAATCCTCGACCGCTTCGAAAATGCCAACCAGTGGCGCGACCCTGTCATGGTGGCCGCGCATCGCGCCGGCAGCATGCAGGCCGGCAAGACGCTCTACGCGGAGAATTCGCTTGCGGCTGTCGAGGGCTCGATCGCCATGGGCGCCGAGATCGTCGAGGTCGATATCAGGCGCTCGAAGGACGGCGAGTTCGTCGTCATGCATGACAGCTGGCTCGATCGCACCACGACCTGCAAGGGCGAGGTGGTGAGGTACACGCTGGCCGAACTGAAGACCTGCCGACTGGTGGTCGAAGGCACTCGCGCCGTCACCGACGAGCGGGTCTCAACGCTGCGCGAGATGCTGCTGGCGACCCGGGACAGGATCCTCATCAATCTCCACAACAAGCTTGAAGTCGGCGACCTGCCGGGCATGATCGCGGTCGCCCAGGATCTCGGTATGGCCGACCAGGTCATCGTCAAGGAGAACCTGTGGAACCAGAGCCGGATTGCCACGGTGAAGACCGCCATGGCCGCGATCGGCGGCGGCTTCCAGTTCATGCCGATCATCGCCGATGACGCGGTGCACGATGCCGGTTTCGCCGAGACCGTCGACCATTCTTTCTCGCCGCGCGCGATCGAGTTGATCAACTGGCGGGCAGGCGCCGAGACGCTGACCGCAACCGGCGGACCGCTGTTCAGCACGCGCATGCGGGCGGCGGCGGTGCGGGGCAACTGGCACATCTGGGCCGATACCTACGCCATCGTCAACAAGCCCGGCGGCTTCCTGGCCGGCGGCCGCGGCGACGAACTGGCGGTGCAAGCCAGCCTGCCGCGCGAAGCCTGGGGGTTCTGGGTCGACCGCGGCGCCAGCATCATCCAGACCGACGAGCCGAAGGCGGCAATCGACTGGCTGGCGGCGAACGGCTATCGCGTGCCATATGCGGACGGAGCGCGGCCTGCGGAGCAGGCGCACACGGCGAGCATCAACTAAGCAATCGAACGCCGGCTCGTCACCTCTCCCGGCGCTTCGTGCCGACCTCCCCATCGAGAGGAAGTGGAAGGGTCGCGGCAAATTCTCCGCCCCGGAATGGACCGCAAGAGCAGCAGGTTTTCATATCGAGCGGGCCACGGGTGGCACCAAGCGTGACGCCACCTATGAGGAGGCCACGAAGGTGGGGTTCGGTGATAGCGCGACAATGACCGGGTGCGCATAACAAAACAAAAAGGCCGCTCGGAGGCGGCCTTTTCGGTATCGGCAGTTCGAAACGCTTAGCGCTTCGAGAACTGGAACGAACGACGGGCCTTCGCCTTGCCGTACTTCTTGCGCTCGACGACGCGGCTGTCGCGGGTCAGGAAGCCGCCCTTCTTGAGCACGGCGCGCAGCGCCGGCTCGTAGTAGGTCAGCGCCTTGGAGATGCCGTGACGCACCGCGCCGGCCTGGCCGGAGAGGCCGCCGCCGACGACAGTGGCGACGATGTCGTACTGGCCCGAGCGGTTGGAGGCGATGATCGGCTGGTTGAGGATCATCTGCAGGACCGGACGCGCGAAATAGGTCGCGAATTCCTTGTCGTTGACGACGATCTTGCCGGAACCCGGCTTCACCCAGACACGCGCGATGGCGTTCTTGCGCTTGCCGGTGGCATAGGCGCGGCCCGATTTGTCGAGCTTCTGGACGTGGACGGGGGCCGCGGCCTGTGCGTTGGAGTTGCCGGTGGCGGCGCCCAGTTCTGCGAGCGAGGAAAGCTCAGCCATCTTATGCGACCTTCTTGTTCTTGGAATTCAGCTTGGCCACGTCGAGGACTTCAGGCTGCTGGGCGACGTGTGGATGCTCCGCGCCTGCATAGACGCGCAGGTTCTTCATCTGGCGGCGGCCGAGCGGGCCACGCGGGACCATGCGCTCAACGGCCTTCTCGACGACACGCTCGGGGAAACGGCCCTCGAGCAGCTGGCGCGCGGTGCGCTCCTTGATGCCGCCGGGATGCCCGGTGTGCCAGTAATAGACCTTGTCGGTGAACTTCTTGCCGGTGAACACCACCTTGTCGGCATTGATGACGATGACATTGTCGCCGTCGTCGACATGCGGGGTGAAGGTCGGCTTGTGCTTGCCGCGAAGATGATTGGCGATGACAGTGGCGAGACGGCCGACGACGAGACCCTCGGCGTCGATCAGGATCCACTTCTTCACCACATCCGCAGGCTTCTGCGAAAAGGTTGTCATGTTTTCTGCTTTCGGTTCTGACCTTCACGAGGAAGGCGTTTCTTGTTGCTTGGATTGCCGAAAGGCCCGTGCCCGTCGGCAATAACAAAACGGCGGCCGTTGCGGGCCGCTGCTTCGTGAGGGGCTTATAGGCGAGGGGCGGCGCAGCGTCAAGGCGCATTGAAAGTCTTGCGTCAGAGAAAGTATCGCCAAAACATGTAGTTAGATGAGAGGTATTATTTTACCGCATCGATTTGGCGTGGCCTGCCGCGCTTAGTGCTTTGCTTCAATCTCCTTGCGGGCCGCGCTTGAGAGGAAGGCTGATCTGGTAATGCCGCGTTCGCGCGCGGCCGCGTCGATGGCCCGCAATACGCCGCGCTCGAAGGTCACATTTGCCCGGACGACGGCGCTGTCATTATCGATGAGCGGTACAGAAACCAGATAGCTGCCTCCAGCGAGTGCGCTGCGTATGTCGGGAAGCGCGACAATCGCTTCGTGGCTGGACGGCTCGGGGACGGGCATATCCTCCGCCCACAGTTGCAGTGCTTCGGTCGCGTTCGGCACGATGTCCTTGGCTTCGTCCGCAGCCGAAAAACAGCCGGGAATATCAGGAAAGCGAATGCCGAACGCGCTATCGGCATCCTTGTCGACCAATACGAAATAATTCTTCATCCTAGTCTCCAAACCGTTCACGCGGTCCTAATCCAGCCCGCTTGCTTGGCGATCGCACGAGCTGTGCCGGTTGGCAGATCCTTTTCCGGATGGGGAACAATCAACACGATCTCGCCTTTGCGGAACTTGTGGTGTGAACCGCGCACCGAGATCAGCTCGAACCCTTCATTCCTCAGGCGTTTCACGATTTTACGACTATCACGCTCCAGCAAAGGTCACCTGTGCGCATATATATACACATTAGAGAAAAATCCAACATCACGTAAGTGATTAAGCTCGTCTCGGCGGGATCGAATACGTACCGGTGGCATGCGCCACCGTCTGCCGCGCCGGCCCGGCGACGATATCGATGTCGAACACCATCAGGTTCTTTCCCAGCTTCAGGATGCGGCAATGGCCGTCGATCGGCCCGGCCTCGGCCTTGCGCACGAAGTTGATGTTGAGGTTGGTCGTGACCGAGAGCGCGTCCGGCCCGGCATGGCTGAGCACGCAGACATAACCACCGATGTCGGCCAGCGTGAACAGGGCAGGTCCGGACACCGTGCCGCCGGGACGCAGATGCCGTTCGCCGGCATTGAGCCGCACCGTGCAACCGCCGGGAAATACGTCGATCGCCTCATAGGCGGTGGAATTCTCGTTGAGTTGCGGAAAGACGGTTTCCATCAGCGCGTTGATCTGCGCTGCGGTCAGCACCGGCTCGAGTTTTGTCTGGGCGGGCATGTCGGTCTCTCATTCTGCGACAGGCCTGTATGGGCGCAGCCGGGCGTTTCTGGCAACACCTTCATCCGGCTGGCGCAAGCGATGGGTGTTGGATGAAACCCGATCCGGTATTAGATACTCCGGCAGCCCGATCGGAATCGCGGAGACCCTAGCCATGGCCGAAATCCTTGCCATCACGCCTGCAGCCGCCGAGGAGGGCCCGGTCACGACGAGCCTGGATAGGGGCGTGCTGCGCCTGACGCTCGCCAACCCCCCCGCCAACGCGCTGTCGCTTTCCGTAATGACGGCGCTGACCACGGAACTCGACCGCGCCAAGGCGGACAAGGCTGTTCGCGTCATCGTGCTGTCGGCTGCCGGCAAGGTCTTTTGCGCCGGCCATGATTTGAAGGAGATGACCGCGCGCCGCTCCGATGCCGATCGCGGCAAGGCCTTCTTCGAAGAGACGTTCGCCGCTTGCGCCACGCTGATGCAGGCGATCGTGCGCCATCCCGTGCCCGTGATCGCCGAAGTCGACGGCCTGGCGACCGCCGCCGGCCTGCAACTGGTCGCGAGCTGCGACCTGGCGATTGCCTCGCATGAGGCGACCTTCTGCACCCCAGGCGTCAACATCGGCCTGTTCTGCTCGACGCCGATGGTGGCGCTGTCACGCAATGTCTCTCGCAAGCAGGCGATGGAGATGCTGCTCATCGGCGAGACGATCGACGCCGCGACGGCCAAGGAATTCGGCCTGGTCAACCGCGTGGTGCCGCGCGAGTACCTGAATCAGATTGTCACCAAATACGCGCAAACCATTGCTTCCAAGTCATCTCTGGTGGTGAAGACCGGCAAGGAAGCCTTCTACGCGCAGGCCGAAATGGGGCTGGCGGATGCCTATGCCTATACCGGCCGCGTCATGGTCGAGAATATGCTCGCGCGGGATGCGCAGGAGGGCATTGGCGCCTTCATCGGCAAGCGTAAACCGGAATGGATGGACGACTAGCCGTGGAGCCGCGTATCTCCATCATCACCATCGCTACGGATGATCTCGACCGGGCAGTACGCTTCTATGAAGCGATGGGCTTGAAACGCCATGCCGGGATTACCGACGGGGTAGCCTTCTTCCAGATGGGCGGTGCCATTCTCGGCCTGTTCCCGCGCGCCAGCGCCGAGGCGGATTCCGGGATCACTTTTGCTGGGGCTCCTTCCGCCATCTATCTCGCCTACAACACCCGCTCCGATGCCGAAGTCGACGAGGTGCTCGCCTTGGCGGAGCAGGCTGGCGGGCGCATCGTCAAGCCGGCCGGCCGCGCCTTCTGGGGCGGCTGGTATGGCTACTTCGCCGATGCGGACGGACATGTCTGGGAGGTGGCACACAATCCGGCCTTTCCGATCGCAGAAGACGGCACGATTTCGCTGCCTGATTGATGGCTTACCGCAAGCAGCTGACGCGGCTCAAGGCACGTATCTCAAGCGCATTTTGCTCGATGCCGAGCGCGTGGCTATCCGCAGGCCTTCATGGAGGAAGCGCTGAGGGAGGACGACGCGTGACTGTCGAGGATGACCTCAACTGGCGGGTCGAGCAGGCTTGCCGCGAGGGTTGGCCGGCGGCAACCGAGACGGTCGTCGAAGGCTGGCTTATGAGGCGCTCAGGTGGCAGAATCCGCCGCACCAATTCGGTCAATCCGCTACGCGGCAACCGGGCAGGGCCGGCGGAAGCTCTTGCCTCTGCCGAGACCTTTTATGCCGGTTATGGCCAGATACCGTTGTTTCGCGTTCCCGGTGTCGCCGGCGAGATGGATGCGGTTCTCGACCAGCACGGTTATGCCGTCGAAGGCGGTACGATCCATCTCTACGCCGATATCGATGCGATGGCCCGGGTGCGCGACGAAAAGGTCGTGATTTCCGCCACACCGGGCGAGGACTGGTTCGGCGCGCGATTTCGCATGAGCGGCTATGACGATGCCGATCGCCGCATCCTTCGGGAGATGACCGGGTTGATCGTCGGCGACCGCGCGTTTGTGTCCTGTGAATACGACAGCGAAATCGCTGCCCTGGCCTATGGTGTCATCCGCGATGGGCTGCTTGTGGTGGAATCGGTTGAAACGGATGCCCGCTTCAGGCAGCAAGGCCTCGGCCGCAGGACCGTTGGCAGCCTGATCGATTGGGCGCGGCGGGCAGGCGCCACGGCTGCCTGCTTGCAGGTCGTGGCAGACAACGTGCCCGGGCGTGCACTCTACGCTTCGCTCGGCTTCAACCGCGAACTCTACCGATACCACTACCGCAGGAAGGCAGTTGCCCAGTGAACCACGACACCTATGACAATGCCCATATCGGCGGCATCCTCAATTCGGTGAAGACCATCGCCATGGTCGGCGCGTCGGCCAACGACGTGCGGCCGAGCTATTTCGTGCTGAAATATTTGCTGGCCAAGGGATTCTCGGTGTTTCCGATCAATCCCGGTCAGGCCGGCAAGGAAATCCTCGGCCGGATGACCTATGCCAGGCTGGCCGATGTGCCCGAGCCGATCGACATGGTCGATATCTTTCGCGCACCGCCAGCGGTGCCGGGTATTGTCGACGAGGTGTTGCGGCTCGATCCTTTGCCCAAGGTCATCTGGATGCAGCTTGGCGTACGCCATGACGAGGCCGCCGCGCGCGCCGAGGCCGCCGGGATCAAGGTGGTGATGAACCGCTGCCCCAAGATCGAGTACGGCAAGCTGTCCGGCGAGATCGGCTGGACCGGTGTCAATTCCGGCGTGCTGTCATCGAAAAAGCCGTTGATGCGCCAAGGCTTCCAGAGTTTTGGTGTGCGCCAGAAATGACGCAACCTGAAAACCGGGATCGCTTTTTTCGCAAGAGATTTTGGTCAAGCGCTGATGCGCAAAAATTTTCCGGGATGCGATTGAGTTTCCCCCGCGTTCATCGCAGATCGCGCGCCGAAAGGCATTTTCTTCTTTGCATTCCGGTCCGGGCTTCGCCAAGAATGCCTGGCGAATTTTGAGAAATTCTCGAGGGAGGTTTCAGTGATCCGTACGCCCGGTTTCAATACGCTCGCCGTCCACGCCGGCGCCAAGCCCGACCCGGCTACTGGCGCGCGCGCCACGCCGATCTACCAGACCACCTCCTTTGTCTTCGACGACGCCGATCATGCCGCATCGCTGTTCGGGCTGAAGGCCTTCGGCAACATCTACACCCGCATCATGAACCCCACCCAGGCGGTGCTCGAGGAACGCGTTGCCGCGCTCGAGGGCGGCACGGCTGCGCTTGCCGTCGCCTCCGGCCACGCCGCGCAGGTGATCGTGTTCCACAATCTGATGCAGCCGGGCGATAATTTCGTCGCCGCCAACAAGCTTTATGGCGGTTCGATCAACCAGTTCGGCCATGCCTTCAAGAATTACGGCTGGGAAGTGCGGTGGGCCGACACCAACGACGTCTCCACCTTCGAGAGTCAGATCGACGACAGGACCAAGGCGATCTTCATCGAGAGCCTCGCAAACCCCGGCGGCACTTTTGTCGATATCGAAAAGATCGGCGAGATCGCGCGCAAGCACGGCTTGCCGCTGATCGTCGACAACACGCTGGCCTCGCCCTACCTGATCCGGCCGATCGAGCATGGCGCCGACATCGTCGTTCATTCGCTGACCAAGTTCATCGGCGGCCACGGCAATTCGATCGGCGGCGTCATCGTCGACGGCGGCACCTTTGACTGGTCGAAGTCCGGCAAATACCCGATGCTGTCGGAACCGCGCCCTGAATATGGCGGTCTCGTGCTGCACGAAACCTTCGGCAATTTCGCTTTCGCCATCGCCGCGCGCGTGCTCGGCCTGCGCGATCTCGGACCTGCGATCTCGCCCTTCAATGCCTTCCTCATCCTGACCGGTCTTGAAACCTTGCCGCTGCGCATGCAGCGCCACTGCGACAACGCGGTCACGGTCGCCGGCTGGCTGTCAAACCATCCCAAGGTCGCCTGGGTGAATTATCCAGGCCTGCCCAGCGACAAGAACAACGCGCTGCAGAAAAAGTACTCGCCCTTGGGCGCTGGCGCCGTGTTTACCTTCGGCCTCAAGGGCGGCTACGAGGCCGGCGTCAAATTCGTCGAGGCGCTGGAATTGTTCTCGCATCTGGCCAATGTCGGCGACACCAAATCGCTCGTCATTCACCCCGCGTCGACCACGCACCGCCAGCTTTCGGACGAGCAGAAGGTCAAGGCCGGCGCCGGCCCGGACACCGTGCGGCTTTCCATCGGCATTGAGGACGTCAGCGATATCGTCGCCGACCTCGAACAGGCGCTCGCCAAGGTTTGATCGCTGATGTCTAGCTTTCTTTCCGTCGACACCAAGACCGTCGAGCCCGAATCTGGCGCGCCGGCGCCGGACCGGCTGATCTCGGGCGATCCGAAATTCCGCACCTGGAACGTCGAGGAGCGGGACGGTGGGCTCTACGCAGGTATCTGGGAATCGACGCCGGGCAAGTGGCGCATCGTCTACGACGAATGGGAATTCTGCCACATCCTGTCTGGCGTTTCGGTTATCGCGGAGGACGGTGGCGAAGCGCGCACCGTCAAGGCCGGCGACAGTTTCGTTCTGCGGCCGGGCTTCAAGGGCAGCTGGGAAGTGCTTGAAACGACTTGCAAGGAGTATGTGATCAAGCTGTGAGCTGTTTTGGCCGGGAACTCGCGCAACCTCGGGCCCGCGATCGTTCAGAAGCCGACGGCGAGCTTTTCCAGCCCATGGAAGTGGTAGGTGTCGCGGAAGCGCGGTTCCTCGGCAAGATGCAGTTGCGGGTGCCGATCGAACAGCGTCTTCAGCGACACCTGCAGCTCCAGCCTGGCCAGCGGCGCGCCGATACAGAAATGGATGCCGGCGCCGAAGGACACGTTCTTCTGGTCCGCACGATCCGGCCGGAAGGCCAGAGGTTCGGCGAAGCCGCGCGGATCGTGATTGGCCATGCCAAGCAAAAGCCCGATCGTCTCGCCCGGTTGCACGATGATGCCCGGGGCGATCTCGATCTCCTGATAGGCATAGCGCGTGAACATATGCAGCGGCGCGTCGAAGCGCAGGCATTCCTCTACGGTAGCAGCGGTTCCTTCGGGCGACGTGAAGAAGCGGCGCGGGTCGCCGCTCTGCGCCAGGATAGAGCGCACCGCGTTGCCGGTCTGATGCACGGTCGCTTCATGCCCGGCATTGAGCAGCAGGATGGCAGAGGACACCATCTCGTCTTCCGATAGTTTCTGGCCGTCCTCCTGCGCCGAGATCAGCAGCGACAGCAGGTCGTCGCCCGGGTTCTTGCGTCGCTCGATGACGTAGCCGCGCAGGAAATCGGAGAACTCGCGTGCCGCGCGGTTGGCGGTGTCCTCGGTCTCGCGGGTACGGCCATGGATATACATGGCGACCATTTGATGTGACCAGTCGAGCAGTTGCGGCCCCATCTCGACCGGCACGCCGAGCATTTCGGCGATGATGGTGATCGGCAGGGGAGAAGCGAAGGCCGGCAGCAGGTCGACGGTTTTCTCTCCTTCGAAACAATCGATCAGCTCGTGGGCGAGGGCTTCGACACGCGGCCGCAGCCGTTCGACCTGGCGTGAGACGAAGGCCCGGTTGACCAGTGTCCTCAGCCGCGTGTGCACCGGCGGTTCCAGTTCGAGCATGGAGTTCGCCTCGATGCCGTCGAATGCCTCGAGATGGCTGCGGTCCTCGCCGATGCCGCGGCTGTCGGGAATGCCGGCCGGGTTCTGGCGGCCGAAGCGGCGGTCGCGCAGCAGCCGGTTGACATCATCGAAGCCGCCAAAGCACCAGAACCCGAACTCCTCCCAGTAGAACGCATTCGAGACGCCATGCAGGAAGGCATAGGCCTCGTACGGGTTCAGGAAGAAGGCCGGCCCGTGCGGGTCGAGCCTCAGGTGGCGGGTCGCCGGATCAAGGGCAAGGTAAGGAAGTGCCGGTTTGGTCATTCCAGACCAATAGCGCGGCTTGCCAGCTTGGTTCCAGACCGTATGTCGCGCCCAATGAACTAAGTTTGGCGGACCAGTCGATTGAGCCGGCCGGTGCGCTGCGGAAGGCCTGGACGGACGAGTGCGATTGTCGTCAGCGCGGGCAGTGGCGATATCGCCGGCCCTGAAGACATGGCTGCGGGCCGAGGTCCGAGCGCGCCTGCCTGAAGCTGAATTAGTCCTGGCAATGCCGGGGAATATGCACGCGCCGCCAGCCCGAAGAGCCTTCCCGCACCAGCACGCGCCGCGCGATGGTCTGGTAGGACGCAGGAACATCGGTGACGCGCCTTTGCTCCGGCTGCACCAGCACTTCCTCGGCGATTTGGTCATATTGCGCCGGGATGACGATGCGGCGGGTACGTTCCGCCTGGATCACCACCGTCTCGGCGACGCGTTCGTAGCGCGCCTTGTGCCAGATCTTGCAGAGCACGCGGCGCCCATGGATGACGCGCCACTCCCAGGAATAGCCGCCGCCATCGACCTTCGCGGTGTGGTAGACGGTGCGGGTGATCGCGGGCACGACTTCGTAGCTCACCTGTGTCGGAACGGTCATCACCACGCGTTCGCGCGTGCCATAGATGGGTGGGGTGTAGTCGACCTGCTGGCCCGGCGGGCTTATCATCACGTCTTCATAGACCGTGTCGTAGACGGCCGGTGCGCGCACCGGTTCATAGCACTCGACAGCGCGGCCACCGGCTGCCGTCTGCGACGTCGTGCCGAGCATTGCCAGCCCGGCAACGGCGAAGGACGCGCTTCTGCTGAGCATCACATTCCCCCTGTTTGAACTGCAGGCACAAGTTCAACATTGAATTGTAGGGTAAGCGGTCCTGGAGAAAAGCGGTTTCCCGCATCTCGTTAAGTGACGCGGTTAAGAAATTGCTACGTTGGCGGCGGGTTGATTGTGCGGCTGTGGCACGGCGGAGGCTGTCATTGCAACGAATCCTGGCCGTAAAGCTTGATTCGCCTTACCCAGATGGCTAGGACGGGTCGGCCTTGCACAAGGATGAGCCGGCATCCTATCTACGCAACAACGATCCAGAACCGATTCTGCCCGACTTGCCAGCATTCCCGGCGCCGGAACCCCACCGCGAGATAAGAGATAACTGATGAAGAACCCCGTCGAAACCTACATGAACCTCGTTCCGATGGTGGTCGAACAGACCAATCGCGGCGAGCGGGCCTACGACATCTTCTCGCGCCTCCTCAAGGAGCGCATCATTTTCATCACCGGACCGGTCGAGGACGGCATGGCGACGCTGGTCTGCGCGCAGCTTCTGTTCCTCGAAGCCGAGAATCCGAAGAAGGAAATCAACCTCTACATCAATTCGCCAGGCGGCGTCGTTACCTCGGGCATGGCGATCTACGACACCATGCAGTTCATCAAGCCGGCCGTGTCGACCCTCTGTATCGGCCAGGCCGCCTCGATGGGTTCGCTGCTCCTGACCGCTGGCCACAAGGACATGCGCTTCGCCACGCCGAATGCGCGCATCATGGTCCACCAGCCGTCCGGCGGCTTCCAGGGCCAGGCGTCCGACATCGAACGCCACGCCCAGGACATCATCAAGCTGAAGCGCCGCCTCAACGAGGTCTATGTCAAGCACACCGGCAAGAGCTATGACGAGATCGAGAAGACGCTCGATCGCGACCATTTCATGACCGCCGACGAGGCGAAGGATTTCGGCCTTATCGATAAGGTCATTTCGTCGCGCGAGGCGGCCGAAGGGGCGCTGGCATAAAGGCTAATTGGCAACTGGATGGCACCATCACGCGCTTTTGGCGCGTCTTGCGGCATTTCGGCCACAATTGGCTGTTCCCTCGGGGATTGGGATTTGCCTACGTTAAGGCTATGTTGATTTTCGACGGCTTAGCTTTGTGTGGGGTGCTGCGAATCATTGCCACGTTTTCTGATTTGTGTTTCGTACGGAATACGTTGCGGGAGCCGGGACACTGGCGGCGGCGGATTCCCGCGATAGATTAAAGTTACGCCCTTTCAGCCAGACCATCGGCGGGCGGCCATGAAAGGACATGAAAATGCCTGCGAACAATACCGGCGGCGGTGATTCCAAGAACACGCTTTATTGCTCGTTTTGCGGCAAGAGCCAGCACGAAGTGCGTAAGCTGATCGCTGGCCCGACGGTCTTCATCTGCGACGAGTGCGTCGAACTCTGCATGGACATCATCCGCGAGGAGAACAAGACCTCGATGGTGAAGTCGCGCGAGGGCGTGCCGACTCCGCAGGAGATCCTCAAGGTTCTCGACGACTACGTCATCGGCCAGCCCTACGCCAAGCGTGTGCTGTCGGTGGCGGTCCACAACCACTACAAGCGCCTCGCGCATGCGGGCAAGAACAACGATGTCGAACTGGCCAAGTCCAACATCCTGCTGATCGGCCCGACCGGTTGCGGCAAGACGCTGCTTGCGCAGACGCTGGCCCGCATCATCGACGTGCCCTTCACCATGGCGGATGCCACGACGCTGACCGAGGCCGGCTACGTCGGCGAGGACGTCGAGAACATCATCCTGAAGCTGTTGCAGTCGGCCGACTACAATGTCGAGCGCGCCCAGCGCGGCATCGTCTACATCGATGAGATCGACAAGATTTCGCGCAAGTCCGACAATCCCTCGATCACCCGCGACGTGTCGGGCGAAGGCGTGCAGCAGGCGCTGCTGAAGATCATGGAAGGCACGGTCGCCTCCGTGCCGCCGCAGGGCGGCAGGAAGCATCCGCAGCAGGAATTCCTGCAGGTGGACACCGCCAACATCCTGTTCATCTGCGGCGGCGCGTTTGCCGGCCTGGACAAGATCATCTCGGATCGCGGCCGCAAGACCTCGATCGGCTTCGGCGCCATCGTCGCTTCGCCTGAGGATCGCCGCACCGGCGATGTGTTCCGGCTTGTCGAGCCGGAGGATCTGCTGAAGTTCGGCCTCATTCCGGAGTTCGTCGGCCGTTTGCCGGTCCTGGCGACGCTGGAGGATCTCGACGAGCCGGCGCTGATCCAGATCCTGACCGAGCCGAAGAACGCTCTGGTCAAGCAGTATCAGCGGCTGTTCGAGATGGAGAATGTCGACCTGACGTTCCACGAGAACGCCTTGTCGGCGATCGCCAAGCGCGCCATCGAGCGCAAGACCGGCGCGCGCGGCCTGCGTTCGATCATGGAAGCGATCCTGCTCGACACCATGTTCGAACTGCCCGCGCTCGAAGGCGTGCGCGAAGTGGTGATTTCGGAAGAAGTGGTGACCGGCAGCGCCCGGCCGCTCTACATCTATTCCGAACAGAAGGAAAAGAAGGGCAACGTCAGCGCGTGATATCGCACTTGATCCGATGTTTTTTATGGAACGGCGCCCTCGCGGCGCCGTTTTGCTGTGAGGGCATGCGACCTTTGCACTGGAGTGGATTGCGGCGATGTTAACTCTTGATCTTTGCCCCTCTTGCATCCACCTAACACGAGAAGGCCGAGGTGCCCGATTTCTGTGCTGTAAAACTCCCGTCACAAACGGTGGTAGGCGGAACGATCCCCGGTCGTTAATATGAGATTCGCGGTTGGCCTGATGGCGACCGCGACATGAAAGGTTGGACAATGGCCAAAATATCCAAGGCTCCCAGCGACGGCGTCTTCGCAGTCCTCCCACTGCGCGACATCGTGGTGTTCCCGCATATGATCGTTCCGCTCTTCGTTGGGCGTGAAAAGTCGATCAAGGCGTTGGAAGAGGTGATGGGTCAGGAAAAGCAGATCCTGCTTGCCACCCAGATGAATGCCGCCGATGACGATCCCGAGCCCGATGCCATCTTCGACATCGGCACGCTCGCCAATGTGCTGCAATTGCTGAAGCTGCCCGACGGCACCGTCAAGGTTCTGGTCGAAGGCGCCTCGCGCGCGAAAATCGTCTCCTTCACCGACCGCCCCGACTTCCACGAGGCCCGCGCCACGGCGCTGGTCGAGCCGGAAGAGGAAGAGGTCGAGGTTGAGGCGCTGGCTCGTTCGGTCGTCACCGACTTCGAGAACTACGTCAAGCTGAACAAGAAGATCTCGCCCGAAGTGGTGGGTGCCGCCAGCCAGATCGACGACTATTCCAAGCTCGCCGATACGGTTGCCTCGCATCTCGCCATCAAGATCCCTGAAAAGCAGGAGATGCTGGCCACGCTCTCGGTCAAGGAGCGGCTGGAAAAGGCGATGGGCTTCATGGAAGCCGAAATCTCCGTCCTGCAGGTGGAGAAGCGCATCCGCTCGCGCGTCAAGCGCCAGATGGAGAAGACCCAGCGCGAATACTACCTCAACGAGCAGATGAAGGCGATCCAGAAGGAGCTCGGCGAAGGCGAGGATGGCCGCGACGAGGCCGCCGAGATCGAGGCGCGCATCAAGAAGACCAAGCTTTCCAAGGAGGCCCGCGAAAAGGCGGAAGCCGAACTGAAGAAGCTGCGGACAATGTCGCCGATGTCGGCTGAATCGACCGTTGTGCGCAACTATCTCGATTGGCTGCTGTCGATACCGTGGGGCAAGAACTCCAAGGTCAAGCAGGATTTGGCCTATGCGCAGAACGTGCTCGACACCGATCATTTCGGCCTCGACAAGGTCAAGGACCGCATCGTCGAGTATCTCGCCGTTCAGAGCCGCCAGAAGAAGCTGAAGGGGCCGATCCTGTGCCTCGTCGGCCCTCCCGGCGTCGGCAAGACCTCGCTCGGCAAGTCGATCGCCAAGGCGACCGGCCGCGAATTCATCCGCATGGCGCTTGGCGGCGTGCGTGATGAGGCCGAGATCCGTGGCCACCGGCGCACCTATATCGGCTCGATGCCCGGCAAGGTCATCCAGTCGATGAAGAAGGCGAAGAAGTCCAACCCGCTCTTCCTGCTCGACGAGATCGACAAGATGGGCCAGGACTTCCGTGGCGATCCATCGTCGGCGCTGCTCGAGGTGCTCGATCCCGAGCAGAACTCGACGTTCATGGACCATTACCTCGAGGTCGAATACGACCTGTCGAGCGTGATGTTCGTGACGACGGCGAACACGCTGAACATCCCTGCGCCCTTGATGGACCGCATGGAGATCATCCGTATCGCCGGCTACACCGAGGACGAGAAGATCGAAATCGCCAAGCGGCACTTGCTGCCCAAGGTGGTGCGTGACCATGCCCTGCAGCCGAAGGAATTCTCCATCGGCGAGGACGCGATCCGCGCTATCATCCAGACCTACACCCGTGAAGCGGGCGTCCGTAGCCTGGAGCGCGAGTTGATGAAGCTTGGGCGCAAGGCGGTGACCGAGATCCTGAAGACGAAGAAGAAGACGGTGAACATCACGGCGGCGAACCTCGCCGACTACCTCGGTGTCCAGCGCTTCCGCTTCGGCCAGGTCGAGGCTGACGATCAGGTCGGTGTGGTCACCGGTCTTGCCTGGACGGAAGTCGGCGGCGAACTGCTGACCATCGAAGGCGTCATGATGCCCGGCAAGGGCCGCATGACGGTGACCGGCAATTTGCGCGACGTGATGAAGGAATCGATCTCGGCGGCGGCCTCCTATGTCCGCTCGAGGGCGATCGATTTCGGCATTGAGCCGCCGCTGTTCGACAAGCGCGACATCCATGTGCACTTGCCGGAAGGCGCTACGCCGAAGGACGGCCCGTCTGCTGGCGCCGCCATGGCTACGGCTATCGTGTCGGTTCTGACGGGTATTCCGGTCCGCGCCAATGTGGCAATGACTGGCGAGATAACGCTTCGCGGCCGCATCTTGCCGATCGGTGGCCTCAAGGAGAAGCTGCTTGCCGCGCTCCGCGGCGGCATCAAGAAGGTGCTGATCCCGGAAGACAACGCCAAGGATCTGGCGGAGATTCCAGACAACGTGAAGAACGGCATGGAAATCATTCCGGTCTCGCGGGTCGGCGAAGTGTTGCGCCACGCACTGGTGCGCATGCCCGAGCCAATCGAATGGGTCGAGCCCGTCAATCCCCCGGCCGCGACTGACACGGCGGATGACGCTGGAAAGTCGCTTGCGCATTAGAGTCTGCTAAAGTTGCAGCGCACAAACAGAAAGCCGGGCCTCGCGCCCGGCTTTTTCATGTTAAAATCCCCGGATTTCCGGGCTTTTTTCCACTTTTCCCGGGCTTTTCGACTTGGTTGCGGGAACGCTTCTTTCTAAAGTCCGTTTCCTGCCGGATGAGTCGTATGTTCCGGCGTTCTCATGGAAGGGAATTTTTATGAACAAGAACGAACTGGTGTCCGCTGTCGCCGACACCGCGAGCATTTCGAAGGGTGACGCGCAGTCGGCGGTCGATGCGGTATTTTCCGTGATCACCGGCGAACTGAAGAAGGGCGGCGATGTACGGCTTGTCGGCTTTGGCAATTTCACCGTGTCAAAGCGTGCGGCTTCGACCGGCCGCAACCCGCAGACCGGCGCTGAAGTGCAGATCCCGGCACGCACCGTGCCGAAGTTCTCGGCCGGCAAAGGCCTCAAGGACGCAGTCAACTAAGCGCGTTTTTTTCTTTTTTCAGAGACCAGAAAAGCCGGGCTCCCCGGCTTTTCCTTTTTATCTCTGCCTGGAGGCGGATGATTGTCATGCGGTTGGCGCATCCGCACGCATCAGACCTTCCTGTTTGAGGTCGGCCCAGAGGGCGGCGGGCAGTTTCGCGTCGAGCAGCGCCCGGTTGCTTTCTACTTCGCTCGGCCGCTGGCCGCCGGGGATCACTGAAACGACCGAGGGGTGCAGCAGCGGGAATTTGAGCGCCGCCTCGATCAGCCGCACGCCATGGCGTTTGCAGACAGCTTCGATGCCGGCGACCCGGTCGAGAATGTCCTTGGGCGCTTCGGAATAGTTGTAGTAGGCGCCGGGCTTTGGTCCCGTTGCAAGGATGCCGGAATTGAAGGGGCCGCCGAGAACGATGCCGATGCCGCGTTTCTGGCAAAGCGGCAGGAAGGACGTCAGCGCCTCCTGTTCGAGCAGCGTGTAGCGTCCGGCCAGCAGAAACAGGTCGAAATCGCCGCGCTCGGCCAGTGTCTGGGCAACCTGCCATTCATTGATACCGCCGCCGAAGGCCTTGATGACGCCCTGGTCGCGCAGCGACAGCAGCCCGTAATAGCCCGAGCGCATGAACTCCTCGATGCGCCGGTCGGACGCCTCCTTGCTGCCATGGGTGAAAATGTCGACATCGTGCACGAACAGGATGTCGATCCGGTCGACACCCAAGCGTTCGAGCGAGGCTTCGAATGAGCGCATGATGCCGTCATAGCTGTAATCGTACACCTCCTGACGCGACGGCGTGTCAAAGAACTTGCCTATGCCTGTGCGCTGCTCTGGCGGGCAGGCGCGCATGAGGCGTCCGACCTTGCTCGACAGCACGTAGTCGTCGCGCTTCTTCGAGCGCAGGAACGGATTGAGGCGTGTTTCGGATAGGCCAAGCCCATAGAGCGGCGCGGTGTCGTAATAGCGGCAGCCGGTCGCCCAAGCGGCGTCGAGCGTTGCATTGGCATCCTCGTCCGAGACGGCGCGATAGAGATTACCCAGCGGCGCGGTGCCGAAGCCGAGTTCTGTAAAGGTGATGCCGCCATTGCCGATGCGGTCGAAATGCCGTGTCTTCATATCTTAGAGGTGTCCCGGGTTGATTTGTCTGACATGACATTATCACGCCTGTGGCCCGGCAAAAGCGCTGCACAGCGTTGGACATGCATTTTCGCCGTTGCTAGCATGAACGAAATCAAGCTGTTCGTGGAAAAATCCGGGATGATTTCGAGCGCGGGTTTGCCGTGAGCGACCAGAACGAAAACCTGTTCAGAACCGCGCTCGACGAACTTGGCGCCGTGCTGGCGCGCGTGGATGAAGGCCGCATCGATGCCGCGTGCAATATGTTGGCCGATGCCGGGCGGATCGTCGTCTATGGCTGCGGCCGCGAGGCCCTGCAGGTCAAGGGTTTTGCCATGCGGCTATATCATCTGGGACTGCCGGTCTCGGTGGTCGGCGACATGACCACGCCGCCGCTGGGGCCGGGCGATGTTTTCCTGGCCAGTTCCGGGCCGGGAGAAACCTCGACGGTGCTCACCTTGATGCGCGTCGCGCACGAAGCCGGCGCGACAAATCTGCTGCTGACCGCTCAGTCTGGTGGTAGTGCGGCGCGGCTGGCTGACGCCACGCTGCTCATCCCGGCCCAGACCATGGCCAACGACCAGGGACCGCAAAGGACTTCGGTGCTGCCGATGGGCTCGCTATTCGAGGGGGCGCTGTTCCTGCTGTTCGAGGTGATGGTGCTGAAGCTCAAAGCCCTGACCGGTGCGTCGCCTGAAGCCATGCGCGCGCGCCACACCAACATGGAATAGATCATGCGCTATGAACTGATGCTGCCGCACCAGATCCGCAAGGCGATCGCCGAGAACTGGCCGGTCGTTCTGCCGCTCGGCGTGCTGGAATACCATGGCGAGCACATGGCCGTCGGCATGGACACGCTGGCCGTCATCAAGACGCTGGAACTGTTCGAGAAGGAGAGGCACATCGTCATCCTGCCGCCCTTCTACTATGGCGCGGCGAGTTACGCGGTGGCCCCCCCGGAAGGCAGTGGTTCGGTGCAGGTCGGCGGCAATCAACTGGCGCCATTCGGCGAGGAGCTGTTCTACGGCCTGCTGCGCATCGGCTTCCGCAACATCCACGCCATCATTCACCACCAGACCGAGAATTTCGCCGCCGGCATGCCGACCGATCTGGCCTTCAAGACCGCGGGCCGGCAGGCCATCTTTCGGTTTCTCGAAAAGGAGCGCGGCGAGGGCTGGTGGGGTTCAAACACCATGACCGATTACTATGCCGGCCATGCCAGGGGCGAGAATGTCTTCAACTGGGTGCAGGTGCATCCGCTGATGCCGGCCGCCATGAACGGCAAGTATCCGTTCGATCATGCCGGGATCGGCGAGACGTCATTGATGCTGGCGCTATGTCCGGAAGCTGTCGATGCCGCTCACTTCGCCGACAATACCGGCTGGTATACGGCGAGCGCCAAGGATGCCTCGGCGGAACTCGGGAACAAGGGCGTCGCCATGATCATGGATCACCTGCGCGCTGTCGTGAAGCCCTGACTCCGGTTTTTCAGCCGCTCCGCCCGGTAGTCGGCGATGGATTTGTCAGGATCGCTCCTTGGCCGTCACTTCACGGCTCCTGCCGTCATGCCCATGATCAGATAGCGTTCCAGCGCGATGCCGATGACCGCCAGCGGCGCGATGGCCGCGGTGGCAAGGGCCGCCATCGACCACCAGTTGATGCCTTGCGAGCCGGTCTGGCTCGCCACCATCACCGGGATGGTCTTGGCATCGGTCGAGGTCAAAAGGGCGGCGAAGAAATACTCGTTCCAGCACAGCACCATCGCCAGGATGAAGGCGGCGACCATGCCCGGCAGCGCGATCGGCATGACGATGCGCAAGAATGCGCCCCAGATCGACAGGCCATCGACGAGTGCTGCTTCCTCCAGTTCGACCGGTATCGAGTTGAACTGGTCGCGCATGATCCAGATGACGATCGGCAGCACCATCAGCGTGTAGAGCAGGATCAGCCCGACGCGCGTGTCTAGCAGGCCGACCTCCCGGTAGAGGACCAGGAAGGGCAGGGCGAGCACCACAGGCGGCAGGATCAACTGCGACAGGAAGAAGAACGAGATATCCTCGTTCTTGAACCAGGCGAAGCGATAGCGGTAGCGCGTGAGGCCGTAGGCGGCGAGGCTGCCGATGATGATGGCGAGGCTCGACGCGCCAACCGAGGTGATGACCGAATTCATGAAGCGCTTGAAGAATTCGTCACGCACCGTGGAGGTCTGGGAAATCGAATCCGGCGACAGGCCAAGCGATCGCCAACCCTTCCAGTCCGGCTGGAAGTCTATGAAGGGGATGAGATGCCCTTGCGTGACGTCGACCGCCGATTTGAACGAGGTCGTTATCGTCCAGTAGATCGGGAACAGGCAGATGAAGGCCCAGAACACCAGCGCGCCGTAGATGAAGACGCGGCTGGTGATGAAGCTCGCCGGAGAGCGGATTTCGGAGGCGGTATAGTCGGTGGTCTGAACGCTCATGATCCGGCCACTCAGTTGACGTTGCGCACGAAGCGGTTGGCAAGCTTCAAGAGCCAGGTCACGAACACGACGATGATGACGAGATAGGCCATCGCCAGCATGGTGCCGTAGCCGACATTCGAGCGGTCGCGGTATTCGCGGTAGATGAAGCTCGATACGGAATCGGTCGCACCGCCCGGGCCGCCCGACGTCACCGTGATGATGATGTCGGCAAGCTTCAGCTTGAAGATGATGCGCAGGATCACCGCCGTCACCGACACCGGCAGCATCAGCGGGAAGGTGACCTGCCAGAAGGTCTGCCATGCGGTCGCGCCGTCGACGCGCGCCGCCTCGAGCACCTCGCGCGACATTGCCTGCAGGCCGGCGAGCAGCATGATCATCATGAACGGAATGAAGGTCCAGGCATCAAGCAGCATGATCGAGATGCGCGCGGTGATCGGGTCGGAAAAGAAGGCGGGATTGTCCCAGCCGAGATGGCGTGCCAGCGTTGCCGCCGGTCCGAACCGGTACTCCATGAGTGATTTGCCGATCATCCAGGACACCGCCACGGGCGACAGCATCAGCGGCATCAGGAAGACGACGCGGAAGAATTTTCGCGCCCGGATCTGCGCGTTGAGCAACAACGCCAGCCCGAAGGCGATGACATATTCGACCAGTACCGCCAGCACATAGAGCACCATGTTGAACAGCGCGTTGCGGTAGTAGGGATCGCCGAGCATCTGCCAGAAATTGTCGAGCCCGTTGAACCTGCGGCCACTGAAGGAACTGAGATTCCAGTCGGTGAGCGCTATGTAGAAACCGAACAGCGTCGGGAAGATCACCATGGCGATGGTGAAGAGCAGCGCCGGCAACAGGAACAGCGCGCGCTGGCCGTCCTCGCCACGCGTCAGAACCTGGCCGATGCCGAGTGCCACGCCCCACAACACATAGGCATAGACGACAGGACGCCACGTCTCGAAGCCGATCGTATCGATTTCGCTCTTGTAGAGGATCTGCACCACGATGGTCGCTAGCAAGCCAAACGTGGCGATTGTCATCAGCGCCCAGCCGAGACGTTTGCGGCCCGGCGGGATCAGATCATAAGGGACGGCGTCAGCCGGCCACTGGTGTGCGGTCGAAGTCTGGTCAGCCACAAATCTCGCCCGTTTTTAGAAAGTTCCGCGATGGCCGGAGGTCAGACATGGTCCGGCGGATCGCCCGCCGGACCATGGTGTGTATGGGCATTAGGCCATGCCGAGCGAAGCCTTATAAAGCTTGATCTGCTTTTCGCGGCCGATCTGGTCTGTCAGCTTTTCCCAGGCTGCGGCGATGGCATCCGCACCTTCCTGTGCCTTCATCTTGCCGGCGAAGGTGTTGGCCAAAATGTCCTCGGCGGCGCTGTAATACTGGAAGATGCCGGGGATGCGCGGCTCGATCGCCGCGTTGGGATGGTTGTAGCTATCGCCTTCCGACTTGAGGTAGGAGGTGATGAAGGCTTCGTCGTAGCCCGCGGCCACCCATTCCGGAATGTCGAAGTGCGAATTGCGGTAGGGCTGGAAGCCGGACGGATACATTGCCGTCCAGATCGACAGGTCCTTGCCGCCGAGATGGGCGGCGGCCGACCAGGCCGCCTTCTTTTTCTTTTCGTCCTTGTCGACGCGGGCCATGACATAGACGCCCCAGCCGAGATAGGCGCAGTTCGGCGAATAGTTCGGACCGCTGGCCAGCTTTTCCCATTTGCCAGTCTTGGAATTGTAGACATCGTCGGAGCCCGGCAGGATCGAGAAGCCGGTGACATCGCCGATGACCGATGAATCATTGGTCTTGACGTTCGAGCCGACGTCGCCCCACCAGGGGATCATCGAGCCCGTGCCGGCCAGGAATTGCTGGAAGGCGGTTGTGTTCGGGTCGGCGTTGATCTGGTCGGCGGGTTCGGAGGGCAGAGCGTCGATCACGTCCTGGATGGCGCGCACCCAGGCAGGGTTGTTGATCCGCGGCTTCATCGTGTCGGCGTCGAACAGCCAGGCCTTGTCGTCGGGGTGTTTGGCGTAGGCGGTGGCGCGGCTGCCCAGGAAGTAGAAACCGAAACCGCCCCATGGCTTGGGTGCATCGAGATAGCCATAGACATCCTGGCCCTTGAACTTCTTGCCCTTGAGGAACTTGGTCACGGCCTGCACCTGCTGCCAGGTTTTCGGCACGCCCCATTCGCCCTCACCGCCGCCATCCTTCCACTGCTTGGCAAGGTCCGCGTCTGCGAACACATCGGTGCGGTAATTGAAATTGTGCGTGTCGCCATCGATGGTCACGCGATACTGCTTGCCGTCCCACGTGCCGACCGGCGGCTTCAGATAGTTGACCAGATCGTCGAAATCGATCTGTTTCTTGACCCAGTCGGGCATCTCCGACGTCAGGCCCTTGCCGCAGACATCGCCTTCGAAGGGCGCGCCCATCTCGATGATGTCGAAGTCGACGGTGCCGGTGGCGATCGACTGCTGCAGGCGGGCGTTGTAATCAGCCTGCGCCAGGTCGATCCAGCTGATCTTGGCGCCCGTATAGGCCTCCCACGGCTTCAGGAAGCCGCGGAACAGCACATTGTGCAGGTTCTGGTTGTTGAGACCCATGAATGTCAGCTCGACGCCGGCGAACTCGCCTTGCTTGACATTTGCCTTGGTCGCGTCGAGGCAGAGCTCGCCGACCTTCTGGAAATCGGCATCGGTCGGCTGGCCTTTGCCAACGCCGGGAATCTGCAGGATTTTCGCACGAAGTTCGCTTGCCGCGGAGGCAGGGCGCGTCAAGGCGCCGAGCCCTGCACCGGATGCCGCCGCGATCGCCGCCATGCTGGCAGCGCCCTTCAATATGTCACGCCTGGTCGCACCAGCGCTGACCAGTTTTTCGTAAAGAGCTATTCTCATCGATTATTCCTCCCAGAATATCTGCGTGAACGGATGTAGCCAAACTTCTCAGGCATTGGAGCGCCAACGATTCTCCCGGCTCGGAAACGAAATACGCAGGCCCCCACCTGCTCGATTGAAATTCCGATTTTGCGGTTCGGGAAACCAGCGTTCGGACCAGCGCCCATCACTATTCTCACAACCAAACGCCGTGTCAACGAGAACAGGTTTTTATCTATAAGAGACCGACTTGCCCTGGCAGGTCGCGTTGGTTAGCTTCTGCGCCTACGGCCAGTGGAGCCGATGGGGGAGATATGGCTCAAGTCACAATCAGCAAAGTGGCCAAGGCATTTGGAACCGTCAAGGTTCTGCACGAAGTCAGCGTCGATATTTCGGATGGTCAGTTCGTGGTGCTGGTCGGTCCCTCGGGTTGCGGCAAGTCGACATTGCTCAGAATGGTGGCCGGGCTGGAGACCGTCTCGGGCGGCACGATCGCGATCGGCGACCGCGTCGTCAATCATCTGCCGCCGGCAAAACGCGACATCGCCATGGTGTTCCAGAACTATGCGCTCTATCCGCACAAGACTGTGGAGCAGAACATGGCGTTTGCCCTCAAATTGCGGAAAACCGATCCGGCCGTGGTCGCCGAGCGGGTCAAGCGGGCCGCCGACATCCTCGACCTCAACCCTTACCTGAAGCGCTACCCCCGGCAGCTTTCCGGCGGTCAGCGCCAGCGCGTGGCCATGGGCCGCGCCATCGTGCGCGACCCGCAGGTGTTCCTGTTCGACGAGCCGCTCTCCAATCTCGACGCCAAGCTGCGCGTGCAGATGCGCACCGAGATCAAGGAACTGCACCAGCGGCTGAAGACCACCACCATCTACGTCACCCACGACCAGATCGAGGCCATGACCATGGCCGACAAGATCGTCGTCATGCGCGATGGCCACATCGAGCAGGTCGGCGCGCCGCTGGATCTGTTCGACCGGCCGGCGAACCTGTTCGTCGCCGGCTTCATCGGCTCACCTTCGATGAACCTGCTCAAGGGCGTCATGCGCAAGGGCGGCGTCGACATTGCCGGAACGATGTTCCCGCTGGTTCCCAACAATGTCGTCGAGGAGGGGCGTGGCGTCGTCTACGGCGTGCGGCCCGAACATCTCGAAATCCACCCCGACGGCGTGCCGGCGAAGATTTCGGTGGTCGAGCCGACCGGCTCGGAGACGCTGGTGTTTCTCCGCTTCGGCGAAGGCGAGATGGTGGCGCTGTTTCGCGAGCGCCATGACTTCAGGCCCGGCGATACGTTAAAGCTCCGGCCAAGGCTGGACCACATCCATCTGTTCGACGCCGAGACCGGCACGCGTCTCTGATCTTAAACGGAGTTCACGAGGACCATCATGCTCAAAGGGATCGATCCGCTGCTCAATGCCGATGTGCTCCAGGCATTGCGGGCAATGGGCCATGGCGATGACCTGATCATCGCCGATACCAACTTCCCGTCCGATTCGGTGGCACGCCAGACGGCGCTCGGCCGGCTGCTGCGCATCGAAGCGTCGGCGGCGCAAGTGGTCAAGGCGGTGCTGTCGCTCTACCCGCTGGACACGTTCGTCGACGATTCCGCCGCCCGCATGGAGATCGTCGGCAAGCCGGACGAGATTCCGCCGGTGCAGAAAGAGGTGCAAAAGGAGATCGACGAGGCCGAGGGCAAATCCTGGCCGATGCTGCCGGTCGAGCGCTACGCCTTCTACGAGCGCGCCAAGCAGGCCTATTGCGTCATCCAGACCGGCGAGCGCCGCTTCTATGGCTGCTTCGCCTTCCGCAAGGGCGTTGTGCCGCCGGATGCGGAGTAGCGGCATGGCTTCGGGCACGCCGATCATCATCCTCGGTGTCTTTGTCGCCGACACCGCCTATCGCGCCGATCGCCAGCCCCGCATGGGCGAAACGATCCTCGGCAACTCCTTCAAGCTTGGGCCGGGCGGTAAGGGATCGAACCAGGCCGTGGCTGCCGGCAAGCTCGGCGCCGACATCACCTTTCTGACAAGGCTTGGTGTCGATGCCTTCGCCGACATGGCCAGGCGGACCTGGAAGGATGCCGGTGTGAAAAGCGCCGTCATCGACACGCCGGACAGCTACACGGGCGCCGCCTACATCTTCGTCGAGGAGGGAAGCGGCAACAACGCCATCATCGTCAGCCCTGGCGCCGCCATGTTGATCTCGCCCGGTGACATCGAGGCCAATGCCGCCCTGGTCGGTGGCTCCGGCGTTTTTGTCACCCAGCTCGAACAGCCGATCGATGCCGCGATGCGGGCACTGGAGATCGCGCGCGGGGCAGGGGTGACGACCATCCTCAATCCCGCCCCCGCCGCCAAGCTTCCCGACAGCATCTATGCGCTCTGCGACTATCTCACGCCCAACGAGACAGAGACCGAGGAACTGACCGGAATGAAGGTCTCCTCGGTCGACGACGCCCGCGCCGCCGCCGGAAAGCTGCTCGAAAAAGGTGTCGGCACGGTCATCGTCACGCTGGGCGACAAGGGCGCGTTGCTGCACACGAAGAATCGCTCCGAGCACATCCTGGCGATCAACGCAGGTCCAGTGGTCGAAACCACGGGGGCGGGGGACGCCTTCAACGGTGGCCTTGCCGCCGCGCTGTCGCGAGGCGTGGAGCCGCTGGAAGCGGTGCGATTCGCCTGTGCCGTCGCCGGCATTTCGGTGACGCGACCCGGCACGGCGCCGTCGATGCCGGCACTGCAGGAGGTCGAGGCGCTGCTGGCGAAGGTTAAAGAAGTTTGAAGGCTTGAATGGTGGGCGATGACGGGCTCGAACCGCCGACATCTTCGGTGTAAACGAAGCGCTCTACCAACTGAGCTAATCGCCCGCTCCGGGCCGGACCTTTAAGCGGTCGGGACCGGCTTCGCAAGGCCAAATGACATTCAACGCCCTGATCGCAGGCCGTATTTGCGAACAAAACGCCGGCTGTCAAAAAACCTTCTCCAGTTTGCTGTTATGATGGTTTGGTGCGCTTGACACCCGGTGGCGAACCCCTTATCCAGCGCCCCAACGACGAACACGGCTGACACGTGCTCGTCAATGCGCGGGTGTAGCTCAGTTGGTTAGAGTGCCGGCCTGTCACGCCGGAGGTCGCGGGTTCGAGCCCCGTCACTCGCGCCATTTCTCCTAGGGGTAACAAGCCCTTGGCTTGGGAGAAATGTCGACGTTGAATGTCAGGAACTTTCCATGAAAGTTCGGCTCAGGTTCTCTCTGAGGCCAGTTGCTTTCTCATAAATCCTCCATAAACTTACACCGATCATGGCGGCGCCATCCGAAAATCCTTACCCTCCGGCAACAGCTGCCCGCCATCGACGACAATGGTCGTGCCGGTGATGTAGCTGGCATCGTCCGAGGCGAGGAACAGGAAGGCATTGGCGACGTCGCGCGGGCTGCCGAGCCGACCGAGCGGGATGGAATCCTCCATGTTCTTGATATAGGCGGCGCCACGGTGCTGCTGGATGGCTTCGGTGAGGATGTTCCCCGGTTCGACGCCGTTGACGGTGATGCCGTAGCCGGAGAATTCGAGCGCGGCGGCGCGGATGAAGCCGTTGATTCCTGCCTTGCTGGCCGAATAGTGACCATGGCCTGGACTGGTGACATGCGGGCCGGTGATCGATGAGGTGTAGAGCATGCGGCCGAAGCGCTGCGCCTTCATCGGCACCAGGGCCGCGCGGCTGGCATTGAAGGTGCCGCGCAAATTGACGGCCATGACGCGGTCCCAGTCGTCGGCGCTGGTGTTTTCGATCAACTGCCAGGGATAGATGCCGGCATTCTGGACGATGATGTCAAGGCGGCCGTGGCGCTCCAGCGCCAGAGCCACGGCCGCCTCGGCATCGCGCATTTGCGAGATATCGGTGCGGACGAAAGGGGCTCCGAGCTCATTCGCCGTCGCTTGCCCGGCCTCGGTCTCGGTGTCGGCGAGCACCAGCCTTGCCCCTTCTTCGGCGAAGCGCAGCGCGATACCCTTGCCGATGCCGCGCGCGCTGCCGATGATCAGCGCCACCTTGTCTTTCAGTCGTCCGGTCATGCGAGCCGTCCTGTCATGCCAGTCTTTGGCGAATGGTTTGCTTGAATGCGTCGAGCAGCACGGCGGCAAGCACCAATAGGCCGTGGATGACCTGGGTGAAGTTGGCCGGCAGTCCCATCAGATTGATAGCGGTGTTGATGGCCGAGAGCAGAAGCACGCCGGCATAGACGCCGGGCAGGGTGCCGACGCCGCCTTTCAGGCTGACGCCGCCGATGACGACCGCGGCAAAGGCATTGAACAACAGGCCAACGCCAAGATTGGCGGTGGCGCCCGAGGTGCGGATCGCCAGCAGCCAGCCGGCGAGCCCGGCGATGGCGCCGGCGAGCACGAAGGCGATGATGAGGTTGCGATTCACCCGGATGCCGGCGCGGAAGGTAGCGGTTTCGTTGCCGCCGATCATCACCAGGTGCCGACCGAAGGGCGTCTTGGCCATGATCAGCGAGAAGACGACGAAACAGGCAATGGCGATCCAGGCGGTGAGCGGCAGGCCGATCAGCCGCTGGATACCGAACCAGCGGATGGAAGGCGCCAGATCCTGCGCCGAGCGGCCGCCCGAAATGACCAGCACCAGGCCGCGCACCCAGATGTAGGACGCCAGCGTGATGATGAAGGCGCTCATCTTGACCTTGACGACGAGCAACCCGTTGAAGGCGCCGATGAGGCCGCCGACGGCCAGCGCCAGTAGCAGCGACACCGGAACCATCAGCCATTCCGGGTGCAATTGAATGCCAAGGCCGATGCCCGATGAGCAGAACAGGATGCCAACCACCATGGCGCTGAGCGCGGCAACAGATTCGACCGACAGATCCATATGGCCGGCGATGATGACCAGCGCCAGTCCGATCGACATGACGCCCAGCACGCTCGAGGCTTCGATGATATTGGCGAAGATGCCGAGTTGGAAATAGTTCGGGACGAAGATGGAAAACACCACCAGCACGAAGACCAGCATGAACCAGACAAGGTTGTCGAGGACGAACTCCAGGGCATGGCGTGTGCGGGGGTTCATGGCATGATCCGGCTGGCGGCATGGCCCCAAATTTCAATCGGGACCGTGCACGGATTGAAGTTGCGGGGAGGTGCTCCGGGCCGTTGACCCGGAGCGTTTCGTCATCTCACCTATTCGACGGCCTTGACGGTATCCGTCGGCGCCTTCTGGTTGCCCCAGAAGGCCGGATTGTCGACGTTTTCCTTGGTGATGGCGGCACCCGGGATCTTGATGTTCGGTCCCCAGGCTTCCTTGGTCACGACCGACTTCAGCCCGAGAACGTCATAGTCGCCGGGCTTGATCTCCTGCTTGTTGGCGACCTTGTCCATGAACATGGCGACCGCCGCCGCCTGCGCGTAGAGCGGCTGCTCGACTTCGACGTTGAGCCAGCCCTTGCGGATCAGGTCGAGGCCGACCGGCGCGCCGTTCGAGCTCATCAGCATGACGTCGCCGGGCTTCTTGCCGGCGGCCTCGAGCGAGGCGACGGCGGCGACCGATAGATGCGCGGCGTGGCTGAAGATCAGGTCGATGTCGGGATTGGCCAGCATCTGGTCGGCGACGATGGTTCCGGCATTGCTCGCCTCCCACTGCATGGCCGGGAGCGAGATGATCTTGACGTCCGGGAACGCCTTCATCTTCTCCTCAAAGCCCTTCTGGATGTCGAGCGTATAGGGATCGCCGGGATCGCCGAGCACCTGCAGGACCTTGCCCTTCACCGATCCGTTCTTCGCCTTCAGCAGCTTCTCGGCCTGGTCGGCGGCGATATGGCCGATCTCGACGGTGCCCGCCACCGAGGTGAAGTCGGAAGGCGTCGACGTGATCTGGCGGTCGAACTCGACCACCGGGATGCCGGCGGCGCGCGCCGCCTCGATGGATGGCTTCAGCGCGTTGAAATCGACGGCGGCCAGAATGATCGCCTTCGGCTTCAGTGCGATGACGTCGTTCATCTGCGACTGCTGCGCGTCGGTCTTGTTGTCGGCGTTCAGCGTTTTCATCTCATAGCCGACCTGTTTCAGGAACAGTTCCAGCGCGGTCACGGAGCCGGTCTGGAATTCATCCAGCAAAGTCGGCACCAAATAGTAGACGGTACCCTTGGACTGGGCGAATGCCGGCGTGAGCGTGGCAAAGGCCAGTGCCAGGATACCGAAGACAGCAAGAAGTATTCTCTTCATGTCATTGGCTCCCTGTTAAGCCGGACCCCTCTTTATCCCTCAGCCTGTCGGTCCGGCACCGGCAAGCGTCTCCCCGGTGATCATGTTGATCACCGCATCGGGACTTGTTTTGTTTCTGGCGACATCGCCGGCCACGACACCTTGCCGGATCACCACGATCCGGTCGGCGACCTGAAAGGCTTGCTGCATGATATGGGTGATGATGACGACTCCGATGCCCTGGCTCGCCACCTGGCGGATCATGTCGAGGCCGCGCCGCGTCTGCTCGACGCCAAGGGCGGCGAAGGGCTCGTCGAGCAGCACCAGCTTGCCACCCCAGTGCACGAACCGGTTGAGCTCGATGGCCTGCCGCTGGCCGCCCGAGAGATGCTCGACATTGGTGCGCAATGATGGAATGCGGGTGCCGGCGCTGGCCAGCGCCTTCCCGACGACGGCCTCCATGGCACGCTCGTCGAGCACGGGAATGCCAAGCACCTTCCTGGTGATCTCGCGGCCCATGAAGAAATTCGCCACCACATCGACATTGGTGCACAGCGACAGATCCTGGTAGACGGTCTCGATGCCCGCCGTCTTGGCTTCCGCCGGGGACCTTGCAAGAAACTCCTTGCCCTCGAACAGCATGCGGCCCGAGGTCGGCTCCAGTCCGCCTGATATGATCTTGACCAGCGTCGATTTGCCGGCGCCATTGTCGCCGAGCAGCGCCACCACTTCGCCTTTGCCGATGGAAAAGCTGATCCCCTTCAGCGCTTCGATCGCGCCATAATTCTTGGTGACGTTGTCGAGCACCAGCAGGGGTTCGCTCATGCCGCGATCTCCTTTGCTGTCAGAAGATCGCGACCGCGTTCTCGCTCGGCCGCGAACATCTGGCCGAAGCGGGGGGAAAGCACTCCGGAAACCGCGAGGGCGGCGGCGCCGCGCAGCACCGAATGTTGACCGCCGCGCGCGACCATGACCCGCGGCGTCGTCCGGTCCTTGCGCGCGGAAACGGAGTTGTGCAGGCCGTTGGTGGAACCAGCCAGCCGCTCGAGCAGATCCGTGGACGCCAGCCCGCCGAGGATAACCGTTTCAGGGTCGAACAGGTTCTCGATGATGGCAATGGCATTGTGAAAGATCGGCGCGACATGCGCGACCCAATCGGCCTCGCTGCCGTTCCAGCGCCGGAGCGCCTCGAGCGAGAGGTATCGTTCGAGGCAACCCCGGTTGCCGCAGGGGCAAGCCTCGCCACCGGGAACGACCGGGATATGGCCGATCTCGCCGGCATTTCCCCAGGCGCCGCGCAGCGCGCCGCCGTCATGGACCATGACGCCGCCAAGGCCGACGCCGAAATAGAGGTAGTAATATTCGGAGAATTGAGCGCCGAGCCCGTAGAGACGCTCGCCCATCGCGGCAGCCGCCATGTCGGTCTCAAAGAAGGCCGGCAGCCCGGTCGAGGCCGCCAGCCGCTCGCGCAGCGCCACGTCCTTCCAGCCGGTCATGGTGGTCGGGCCGACAAAACTCATGGATTCCACACCGAACGGCCCAGGCAGCGCCATGCCGACCCCCAGAACCCGTCCGCCGACCCGCAATCTGGTCAATTCGACCACCATTGCGCCGATCAGGTCGAAGGCATGGTCCGGCGTCACATTGGGGGCTTCGCGGTAGGTGCTTTCGACCACGTCGCCGCTCAAGTTGGTCAGAGCGGCATCGATGCCGAGCGGCGTCAGGTGGATGCCGACGGCATAGCCACCTTCCGGGTTGATGCGCAGCGTCGCCGGAGGCAGCCCGCGTCCCTTGGGCTCCTCGCGCAGGGACAGGATATAGCCCTGTTCCTCCAGTTCGCGAACGATGGTCGACACCGTCTGGACGGTGAGGCCGACATGTGTGGCGATGTCGCCACGCGCAATGGGACCGTGCCGGCGGATGGACTCCAGCACGATGCGCCGGTTGTAAGGCCGCCCGAACTCCTGATTGGTCCCCCGCAATGCCATGCTTGCGCCCTCGGTTGACGCAAGGTTCGCACCAAAGATTTATTCAGTCAAATGGAATTCAAAAATAGTTCGATCGCAACACCGATGAAATGCATGTTCACCGGGGCGCGGTCGCAGTGAGGGTTGACGATACTGGCATGGTCGTGGGGCCAGTCGTCCGTCGGTCGGTCGAAACGGAGGCCGCATGGATGAGGAGTAGCCGGCTCGCCGGATTGGCCGCGGAGCGGGGCAGACTGTTCTGAATTCCCAGGCGGACGAACAGACCAGCGCCTCAGAGAAACTGTGCGACCTTCTTGCCGACTGTGAGAAAGCGCAGAGGATCGATCGCCTCGCCATTGTGGCGGACTTCATAGTGCAGGTGCGGGCCGGTCGAGCGGCCGCTGCTGCCCGTCTTGCCGATGATGGCGCCTGCGTCAAGTTTCTGGCCTACGCTGACGTCGATTTCGCTCAGATGCCCGTAACGGGTCGCAAAACCGTTGCCGTGATCGACTTCCACCATGCGGCCATAACCGCCGTTCCAGCCGGCCTTGGTGACGACACCGGGCGCGGTGACCCGGGCGACCATGCCGATGGGCGCCCTGAAATCCATGCCCGAATGCAGCGCGGCGGTGCCGAGGATGGGATCGGTGCGCACTCCGAACGGGCTGGTGACGGAATGGCCGGGAGCGGGATTGGCAAGCGGCAGCTGGCGCGCTTCCTTCTTGAGATGATCAAGCGTGTCCAGCGCTTCGTCCAGTTCTTTGACCTTGCTGTCGAACATCATTGAACTGTCGAGCGGGATCAGCGGTCCGCCGACATCGCTTTCGTTCTTGCCGAAATCGTTGTCGACCGGCAGTCCGGCCGCCTGCAGCGCCTGCTGGATGGCATCGGCGCTTTTATAGGCATTGTCCGCGAGCGTGCTGATGCGGGTGAGTTGGTCGTTCTCGATGGATTTCAGCGACTGGTTGATCGAGACGAACAGCTTGTCGGCACGATCGGCGGCTGAATCGCTGGGCAGCGGATCGGTGCGGGTCGACCACAGGGAGAACGGCCTCGTATCGGCAGCGCCCAGGTCGGCGCTCAGGCTGGCGACCGCATAATTCCGCGCCGGCTGGTTGATGCTGCCGGTCACCTCGGCGCGCTTGTCAGTCTTGGCAGCCGTTGCCGGATCCTCGGCGGGCACCGCTCCGACCTCGTTCTCGGCGCGTTCGAGCAGCGGACCGAGACGGCCGTGACGCTGGCTGAGCTGCGTCTGGCGTTCAAGCAGTTCGCTGACCTTGGTCTCCATCAATTGCTGGTCGAGAAGCTGCCGGCTGGTGATGCGGTCGACCTGCGCACGAAGCGCCGAAATGCGGTCTTCGTAGGCTTGCTGCATGCGCGCCTGGCGCGCGGTGGTGGCGCCGATCAGGTCGTCGCGCAGCACGAGATAGGACGTGGCCAGGAGGTAACCGATGGCGATGGCGGCCAGCGCGGAACCGATGAATGCCGCGAGCCAGGGTCGGATCGTGAAGTGCCTGATCTCATTGCCCCGGGCGATGATGACCGTGTGCGGTTCCTTGCGCTTGCCGAACATTGCGGACTGACCGGTTGCGTTCACGGGACCAAGCTTTCGTCTACGACACCACGACAGCTGGATTACACATTATTAGGGTTAACAAAGGCTTGCCGGATCGAATGCGTGGCAACGAATGCACGCCGCGCGGGCGGAAGGTTGCATGAAGACCGCCAACTTGAGGCTCCGGTGTCGCGAAATCCTGGCGATCGGCACCAATGTGCTGGCAGGAAGAAGCGACTGTCGCTCGCGCGATAGGGGTTAGTTTCTTAACTGTTTTCGATTGCTTTTAGTTCACGGTTTTCGAGTAAAAGCGTGCCGGGATTTGGGATTCATCATGGCGGTGGGAATACTGAGCGATCTGGTTGGCAAGATCCTCGACAGGATTTCGGGCACTGGTCTGCTGGCGACGGGGCTTTTGCTGCTGACTGCCTTGGTCAGTGCGCTCGTGGCCTATTGGCGCACGGTCGAGAATAAGAGCTGGAAGGAGTTTTTCGAGTTCGTCATCCCGCACGAGGTCATCACCCATCCCTCGGCGAAGGCCGATCTGCTTTTCTGGGTGACGAAGAAGGCCCTGATGCCCTTCCTGATGCTGCCTGCCGGCATTGTCTTCGTCACTGCGGTTGGCTACGCAACCAACTGGCTGTTTTCGACACTCTTCCAATTCCAGCCGCCTCTGGTCGAGGGGCCGGCGGGGCCGGTGACGGTGCTGATCTTCACCATCACCATGCTGCTTGCCTATGACATTTCCTATTATCTCTATCACGTTGCCCAGCATCGCTATCCGCTGCTTTGGGAGTTGCACAAGGTGCATCACTCGGCCGAGGTGATGGTCGGGATCACCAAGGACCGGGTCCACCCGCTCGACGAGCTGATGAATCGGGCTTGGGACGGCCTCATCGTGGGAGTCTGCTTCGGCATCTGGTCGCTGATCTCGCTGAACCTTGTCGAACTGACCGTCTTTGGCGTGAACGTCTATGTCATGCGCAACATCCTGATGATGGATTTCGTAAGGCACACGCATTTCAAGATCTCGTTCGGCCCGCTCAACAATGTGATCCTGTGTCCTCATTGGCACCAGTTGCATCACAGCACCGATCCACGCCACTACGACAAGAATTTCGGCCTGCTGTTCTCGTTCTGGGACCGGCTGTTCGGAACATTGTACGTGCCGAAGCCCGACGAGGACTTCAAGTTCGGACTGATCGACCGCGATGTGCGCGATTATCAGTCGCTCGCAGGCCTCTATGTCATGCCGCTGAAGCGGATGTGGAGGCATATCGCCAGGCGCATGCGCCCTGGAAAACCACGGACCTCACGATCATCGGAAGGGACACGGCCATGAACGCTCCTCCTTTCGTGCTCGCCATCCCGCCGACACGCACCTTCGAAGTCGTAACATCGGCGGAGCGGCTGGCCGAGATCACGCCGGCCTGGAGCGCACTTTGGCGGCGCGTCGGCGGGCTGGTCTTCCAGCACCCAGAATGGATCGCGGCCTGGTGGCGCACGACCCCGCACCAGGAACTGCGCACGCTCAGGATCGGACTGGCCTGGAACGGCGACCGGCTCGATGGCGTGATTGCGCTTGCCACTTTCAAGCGCTCCGGCATCCGCATCCTCGAATGGGCGGCGAAGGATCACAGCGACTATGGCGACGCGCTGTTTGCTCCCGACAACGACCCGCAAGCGCTCTCCCGGCTCTGGCAGTATGTTCTTGATCAGGGTGGCTTCGACCTGATCTATCTCAACCGTCTGCTGCCGGATGCCAGTGTTCGTGCTCTGCTGAACCCGGCCTCGCGCCATGGCAATGCGCTACGGCCCAACCACCGCAGCGAAATCAGCTACCGTGTCGCCGGTCCCTGGCAGGGTGGGGTGAAATGGTTCGAGACGCTGTCCAAGAAGGCCCGGCAAAACTACCGTCGTGGCCGCAAGTTCATGGGGGAAGGCGGCGAATTGTGTTTCCGCCTGCTGGATGCGGACGAGCCGCGCGAGCCTGTGCTCGCGCGGGTTGCGGCGCTGAAGCGCCTCTGGCTCGCCCGGCATGGCCGCGTCTCGGACCTGTTCGATGAGGGCTCGCCCGTTCTCGCCGCGCTTGTTTCCGTGCTGGCCGAACTCGGGCTGTTGCGCATCTTCGTGCTGGAGCTTGACGGCACGATTATCGCCGTCTCCATCAATTTCCAGCAGCACGGCACGATGATGGCTTTCGTCACCACCTACGATCCCGAATACGAGCGCGCCTCGCCGGGTATGGTGCTGATGATTGACTATATCCAGTGGTCGCTCGACCGCGGCTTGGCCAAGGTTGACTTTCTCTGCGGCGGCGAGGACTTCAAGCGCCGCTTCGCCACGCAATCAGTCACGCTATGGTCGATGATGGGCGCGCGCGGTCTGCGCGGCCATCTCGCCGCGCTCGCCGATCATGCGAACCATGTTGCGAAATCCTGGCGGCCGCAGCGGCAGCCGAAGGCGGAAACACCCGACGAGTAAGGCCGGCTCGTGTGAACGTGGCATCGCCGCGCTCAAAGGGCGCGAACCGCCGCGAGCACTTCCTCGGCATGGTCCTTGACCCGGACCTTGCGCCAGATCCGGGCGATCCGGCCGTCGCGGCCGATCAGGAACGTCGCGCGCTCGACGCCCATGTATTTGCGGCCATACATCGATTTTTCGACCCACAGATGGTAGGCCTCGATCACCTTGCGCTCCTCGTCGGCGGCGAGGTCGATGGTGAGGTTGTATTTCGACTTGAACTTGTCGTGCTTCCTGACGGGGTCGGGCGACAGGCCGATCACGACGGCGCCGGCCTTCTCGAATTCCGGTTTCAGCTGTGAAAAGCTGATTGCTTCCTGCGTGCAACTCGTCGTGTCGTCCTGCGGATAGAAATAGAGCACCACCGGCTTGCCGGCGGATGCGGCAAGGCTGAGCGAGCCGCCACCATCCCGCGGCAGGTCGAATTGCGGCGCAAGATCACCCACGTCGAGGTCAGCCATACCGATGCCCTTGTTTGAGGTTACGCGCGAAGCCACACCGATATAGTGTCGACCGGGGATTCGTCCACGAGCGAATTCGTACAACGGAAGATTGCGTGGATCAGGAGCAACCGCAGCACGAAAAGATCAGGTTCCGGCGGGATGAAATCACCGACCTGGGGGCCATGCCGTCCGCGTGCCGCGTTCCGCCGCTCGGCCAGGCGTCGATCGGCCGCGGCTTCCGCATCCTTTCGCGCGTGTTCGCCGGCGTGGTCGCGCTCATGCTGCTGGCTGCGGTGGGCGTTTATCTCATAGGCCTTTCCGGCATCGGGGCAGACCGGCTGCGCATCGAGGCGGAGAGCGCCATCGAGAGGCTGGCGGGCGTCGATGTCCATGTCGCGATCGGGCCTGCTCGCATCACGCTCGACGGTTCGAGCTTCATCGCTCTCCAGGTGAGCGATGTCAGCCTGAAGACCAGCGACGGCAACGCCATGGCCGACGCGGGACGCGTGCGCTTCGGCGTTCGCCTTGTGCCGCTGCTATGGGGTGAGGTGCGGCTGACCAGCGCCAGGATCTCCGATGCGCGCATCGTCACGGCGGCGATGCCGTCGGGCGGCGACTGGACCGCTGAATTGCGCAATGGCGATGGGCTGATCGACCCGGAAAAACTGTCCGACGCTGTGTTCGGCAACATCGGCAATGCACTCGATGCGGTGCGCGAGGAATCGATGCATCGCATCGATCTTCACAATGTCGAATTCGTCTTGCCCGAGGCTGGTACGATCAAGTCGATCAAGGTGGCCGACGCCACCGTCGTTCAATCCGGGGCTGGCGGTATCGAGCTGTCGTCGCAGGTGGATCTGGACGGCAAGGCGGTGACCATTGCCGCATCCGCGGCACGCGATGCGATGACCAGGCGCGTAACGGCACTGGATGCCACGATCGGGATTGCCGGCGACGGCAACGAAGTCGCGGCGGCGGGTGGTGGCAAGCTGGGCGCGCTCACTCTGAAGCTCAAGGGAGCGCAAGGGGCGGGCGACACCGCCGCGCGGCTGAAGGCGTCCCTGTCGTCCACCGGCTCGGTGCTCGATCTGGGCCCGCGCGGGCTGCTGCCGGCCGCTCTCGATGTCGATGCTACGCTTGTCCACGGCAGCAACAAGATTCAGGTCGACCGGCTGTTGCTCAAGACCGGTCGCTCGACCTTCGATTTCGCCGGCTCGATCGGGCCTAAGCCCTCGACTGGCGCCGCGGGCGAGGAGCCAGCCTACCGCTATGACCTGACCAGTGACGGCTCTACACTGGCGCCTTCGGAATCACCCGAGCCCGCACTGACCTTCCTCGCCCGCATCGCCGGCGTCTATCAGACGAAAAGCCACAAATTGGTGGCCGAACAGATCGCCGTCCGGTCCGCCGCTTCCAGCGAGGTGCTCGGCACCGCGGCCGTGGAATTCGTCGACGGCAAGGCTCCCGGAATCAATCTGGCGCTCAACATCCACGATATGCCGGTCTCTCACGTCAAACAGCTTTGGCCGTGGTTTTCGGCGCGCAATGCGCGGCTCTGGGTGCTGGACAATCTGTTCGGCGGCCGCGTCGTCAATGCCAACCTCCAGTTCCAGGTCGTGCCGGATCGCCTGGGCAACGGCGTGCCGCTTTCGGCGGATGAGGTGTTCGGCCGCTTCCAGATCGAAGGGTCGCGCTTCGACACGGCCGGCCGCATTCCGCCGATACGCGATGCGGTGGGCGTCGTCGGCTTCCACGGCAATGATGTCGATATCGCGCTCTCTTCGGGCACCGTCTTCATGCCCAGCGGCCGCACCGTGGCGGCGCGCAACGGCACGCTGACGATCAAGGCGGCGAACCGCCCGCCGGTCATCGGCGCACTCGACATCGACGTTGCCGGCGATGCATCCGCTGTCGCCGAACTTGCCTCCTACGAACCGATCAATGCCATGCGCCATGTCGGCTTGCTGCCCGAAGACCTCTCCGGCGGCGTCACCGGTCATGTCAGGGCGGATATCCCGTTGCAATTCGGCGTCGACACCTCGAAGCTCGATTGGCTGGTGTCGCTCGACTACACCGGCCTGTCTCTGGCCAAGCCGTTCGAGGGGCAGACCGTGACGGCTGCCGACGGCTCGATCACGGTCGACCCGGAAAAGGCTGTCATTTCCGCCAAGGCGTCGCTGAACGGCATTCCGGCCGAACTCGATCTCGTCGAGCCGCTGGCGGATGATGGGCCGGCGCGCAGCCGCAAGGTGGCCCTGGTGCTCGACGACAAGGTCCGGGCCGCCGCCATGCCCGGCCTGACGCCGCTGCTCGGCGGAACAGTGAAGGTCGCGATCGACAAGAGCGGCAGCGGCAACCAGAACGTCTCGGCCGACCTGACCAACGCCAGGCTGGACATTCCCTGGGCCGGCTGGAGCAAGGGGGCAGGGGTTCCCGCCAACGTCACCTTCGTCATGACCAAATCCGGCGACACCACGACGCTGTCCGACTTCAACCTCGACGGCAAGACATTCTCCATCGACGGCGGCATCGTGTTGGTCAACGGCGCCCTGTCATCGGCAAAATTCAGCAAGGTCACCTTGAACAGGGGCGACGATGTCGCGGTTTCGGTGAAGCGATCGGGCAAGGGCTATGCGGTCAACATCAGCGGCAACGCCCTGGACGCCCGCTCGCTGATCAAGCAGTTCACCTCGGATGTGGATACGGCCACCAAGACCACTGGCGCTGACGCCATTTCGGTCAGCGCCGATGTCGATCTACTCACCGGGTTCCACGACGAGCAATTGTCCAACCTGAAGCTCGACTACAGCGCGGCCGGTTCGAGGGTGAACGGCCTCAAGGTCAGCGCCACGGCGAGTTCAGGCGCCGCCATAGCGGTCAGCAACACGACCGGCGACGGCCGGCGCGCGCTCAACGTGCAATCGGCGGACGCCGGCGCGATCCTCAGGTTCCTCAACATCTACGAGCATATGGAAGGTGGCTCGATCACGCTGGCGCTGACGGGGGCCAGCGACGGGCCGATGAAGGGCAAGGTCGACACCACCAACTTCTTCGTCGTCAACGAACCGAAACTGGCCTCCATCGTCTCGACTACGCCGGCAGGCGACAGCCGCAGCCTTAACCAGGCGGTCAAGGGCTCTCTCGACACCTCGCGGGTCAAGTTCGAGCGCGGTTATGCCGAGATCGAGAAAGGCAGCGGCTATCTGAAGCTGGCCAACGGCGTGCTGCGCGGCCCGCGCATCGGCACGACGTTCCAGGGCATCCTTTATGACCAGAACAACAATATGGACATGACCGGCACCTTCATGCCGGTCTATGGCCTCAACCGCATCTTTGGCGAACTGCCCATCGTCGGCGCGCTTCTGGGCAACGGCCGCGACCGCGGCCTGATCGGCGTCACCTACCGGCTGAGGGGCAACGCCAACAAGCCGGTGCTCGACGTCAATCCGTTGTCGGTGATCGCGCCAGGCATATTCAGGTCGATCTTCGAATATCGGTGAGGGGCCTCAGACTGGCCGCACCAGGACGTGTTTTTTCCTGCCCAGTGAAAGCTTTACTACGTTTTCCGGACTCAAATCCTGAAGCGTGACCATGCGGCGATCATCGCTGACCGACTGATCGTTCAGGCGCACGGCGCCACCCTGGATGTGCCGCCGCGCCTCGCCATTGGACGAAGCCAACCCAGCCGTGACCAGCAGCGACAGGATGCCGACGCCGGCCTCCAGAGCGGCCTTGTCGGCCTCCACGGTCGGCAATGTTTCGGCGAGCGCGCCTTCCTCGAACGTCTTGCGCGCTGTCTCTCCGGCTTGTTCCGCGGCGGCGCGACCGTGCAGCAAAGCGGTGATTTCGGTGGCGAGGATTTTCTTTGCCTCATTGATCTCGGATCCACTGAGCCGCTCAAGCCGCGCGACCTCGTCCAATGGCAATGTCGTGTAGAGTTTCAGGAAACGGGCAACGTCGGCATCCTCGGTGTTGCGCCAGTACTGCCAGAACTCGTAGGCGCTCAGCATTTCCGCGTCGAGCCAGACCGCGCCCGAGGCCGACTTGCCCATCTTGGCGCCGGACGAGGTCGTCAGCAGCGGCGTCGTCAGCGCGTAAAGCTGCGCATCCTCCATGCGGCGGCCGAGATCGATACCGTTGATGATATTGCCCCACTGATCGGAGCCGCCCATCTGCAGGCGGCAGCCGAGACGTTTGTAGAGCTCGACGAAATCATAGGCCTGCAGGATCATGTAATTGAATTCGAGGAACGACAGCGACTGCTCGCGATCGAGCCGGAGCTTGACGGAATCGAAGGCGAGCATGCGGTTGACCGAAAAGTGCCGGCCGACGTCGCGCAGGAAATTGACGTAGTTGATCTCCATCAGCCAGTCGGCGTTGTTGATCATCACCGCGTCGTTGGGACCACTGCCGAATTTCAGGTATGGCATGAAGTTGCGGCGGATGCCGGCCAGGTTGTCGTCAATGTCCTGCGGCGTCAAAAGTTTGCGCGCCTCGTCCTTGAAGGACGGATCGCCGATCATCGAGGTGCCGCCACCCATCAGCGCGATCGGCCGATGACCGGTCTTCTGCAACCAGTGCAGCATCATGATCTGGATGAGTGAACCAGCATGCAAGCTCTTGGCGGTCGCATCGAAACCGATATAGGCCGTTACCGTCTCCGTGGCGAAAAGCTGGTCGAGACCGGCATCATCCGAGGTCTGATGGATAAAGCCGCGCTCGCTCATCGTGCGCAGGAAGTCGGATTTGAAGGCGGACATTTTTTCTTTCCCGAGAGCGTCGGCGCAATCCGGCGCGGACATATGAACGCGCGCGTTTAGCACCCAAGCGCGATCAGCAAAAGTGGAATCCGGTTTTGCGCCTGTTCGCGGCACCAGGAGTTCGTGAGCAGCAAAAAATGGAATCCGGTTTTGCTGGTGCGCCGACCCGGAGTTCCCGATCAGGAAAGCGGCAACGCGATCAACCCTTGTTGAAACGGCGTAGCGCGCCATGGGGCACGAATGCTTGCTTCATCGTTTCGGCTGGCGTAATGAGGCGCCGCGCCACAAGGTTCCTGCAACCCCACGACCTCCAACGGCACCGCATGGCATCCATCGAATGCCATACCCGACGACAGAGCCCCACGCGACATGCCGGACGCATTGATATCCATCGTCATTCCTTGCAGGAACGAGGCGGCAAACCTGCCGCTGCTGATCGACGAGATCGAGACGGCGATGACCGGGCGTGATTTCGAGCTGATCATCGTCAATGACGGTTCGACCGACGAAACCGCTGCGGTGCTTGCCGAGCAGGCGGCACGTCGGCCATTCCCGGTGCGGGAATTGCGGCACCCGAAATCCGCCGGCCAGAGTCTCTCGGTGCGTTCGGGCGCCTGGGCGGCGCGCGGCGGCATCGTCGCAACGATCGACGGCGACGGACAGAACGATCCGCAATACATTCCCGTGCTCGTCGACGCATTGCGGCAGGCCGGCCCCGATTTCGGCGCCGCGCAGGGACAGCGCCTCAAGCGCCGCGACAGCAAGGTCAAGCAACTGGCGTCGCGTTTCGCCAACTGGCTGAGAAACGCCATCCTGCATGATGAGACGCGCGACACCGGCTGCGGCCTGAAAGCGGTTCATACCGATATCTTACGCAAACTGCCGTTCTTCGACGGCACCCATCGCTTCGTTCCGGCCCTGGTTATCCAAGAGGGGTATCGCGTCGTGCATTGCGACGTCATCGATCGCTCGCGCCGGCACGGGAAATCGAACTACGGCATTTTCGATCGCGGCCTGCAAGGCGTGCTCGATCTTGGCGGCGTCTGGTGGTTGCGCCGCAGGCGTCGCAGAATGCCAAAAGTAGAGGAAATCAGGCGTGGTTAACGTGTTACAGGAACTGGTAACCTGGCTTCACCAGGTTTTCATCAAGCAATTCGACGCCTGGGTTCTGCTCGGTTTCATCGCCCAGTTCTTCTTCACCATGCGCTTCGTCGTGCAGTGGCTCGCTTCGGAAAAGGCCAAGCGCAGCGTCGTGCCGGTGGCGTTCTGGTTTTTCTCGTTGTTTGGCGGCGGTCTGCTTCTGATCTACGCCATCCAGCGCCAGGATCCGGTGTTCATCGCCGGCCAGGCCATGGGCATGTTCATCTATGTCAGAAATCTCTGGCTGATCGCCAATGAGCGCAAGGCGGCTATGACCAAGGTCGATTGAGCGGCCCGTCACTTCGAAAATCCATCACAGAGGCTAAAGCATGGCGTTGAACAGGAACTACATTCTTCTCTTCCTGTTCAGCCTGCTGATGACGATGTCGGGATTGGCATCGATGCCGCCGCTCGACCGCGACGAACCGCGCTTCGTCCAAGCCACCAAGCAGATGGTCGAGAGCGGCGACTATGTCGATATCCGCTTTCAGGATGCCTCGCGCTACCAGAAGCCGATCGGCATCTACTGGCTGCAATCGGCGGCCGTGGCACTCAGCGGGCAAGGCGCCGGGGCGCCGATCTGGATCTACCGCACGGTCTCCGCGCTTGGCATCGCCATTGCCGTGCTGGCGATTGCATGGACAGGGACCAATCTGTTTGGAGCGAGTGCCGGTATTGCCGCCGGCCTGGTGATGGCCGCGATCTTCGCCACCGCTTTCGAAGGCCGCGACGCAAAGACCGATGCGATGCTGCTGGCCTGCTGCGTGGCGGCACAAGGCGCGCTGGCGCAGATCTATCTGGCATCGCGCCGCAACGAGCCGGTTGGCGGCCATCTCTGGTGGATCTTCTGGATCGCCCAAGGGGCGGCGATCCTGATCAAGGGCCCGATCGCGCCGCTGCTGTCGGCGCTGACCATCGCGGTGCTGTTCGCCTTCGAGCGTGATGGGCGCTGGCTGTCGAAGCTCAGGGTCGGGCGCGGACTGCTGCTCGTCGTGCTGATCGCGCTGCCTTGGCTCGCCGCGATTACCTGGAAGAGCCACGGCGCCTTCCTGCAGCAGGCGGTCGGCAAGGACATGCTCGGCAAGGTCGCGTCGGGCGAGGAATCGCACGGCCTGCCGCCCGGCTTCTACATGCTGACCTATTCGCTGTTCATGTGGCCGTTCGGGTTGATCGCGGTCGGCGCCGGCCTTCAGGCCCTGAACCGTCTGCGCGACGATATCAGGCTGCGCTTTTGCCTTGCCTGGTATATTCCATTCTGGCTGGTGTTCGAACTGATCCCGACGAAGCTGCCGCATTACGTGCTGCCGGCCTATCCCGGCATGGCGCTGCTGATCGGCTGGTTGCTGACGTTGCAGCCGCAGGACGCCAATGCACCGCTCAAGCGCTGGCAGCAATGGCTGTGGTGGTCGACCGCGTTTGGTCTGGTGGTGGTCAGCCTCGGCCTTGCCGCGGTCTGCATCGGAGCGCCGATTTACCTCACCCACGCTTTCTCCTGGTGGAGCATTCCGGCGGCAGCCGCCGCGCTCGGCACCGGCTATCTCGCGTTTTCCCGGCAGCTGCAGGTGCCGCTGCCCCGCATCGGCGCCGTCGCGGCTTGTGCTGGCATCACCTATGCCTTGCTGTTCGGGGTCATCGCGCCGTCGCTGAAACCGATATGGCTGAGCCCGGCGATCAAGGCGGCGGTGCTTGCCAATAAACCTTGCGACACGACGGTGCTGGCCTCGGCGCGCTACCAGGAACCGAGCCTGGTGTTCCTGGTCGGCACGAAAACGGTGCTGACGGATGTCGGCGGCGTTGCGGAACATCTGCTTGCCGACCCTGCCTGCGCGCTGGGGCTGGCGCCGATCGGCGACGAGCAGAAACTCAATGGTATGCTGTCGGTGCGAGGCAAATCGGTGAACCGTGTCGCCGAGATCGATGGCCTCAATTATTCGTCGGGAGACAAACTGTCGCTCGGCCTTTACCGTGTCGCGCAATGACTTCGATGATGGTGTCGAGTTCCCAATGCTCGTGAAATCGCGCCTACCCTTTTCTGGCAAGCTCCTGGGGGTGGGGCGGCGGTCGGTCGACAATTTTCGCGACACGATGCGCATCGCGAAGGGCCGCTTTGCCGCTCGTCCTGCCCGATACCCAGATATAGTGTGGCCGGTTTGGGCAATTGTTTGGGTCTTGCTGACGGCTGCCGCGTTCGTTCGGCTCGACACGCTGGCGGGGCAGATTCATGGCCAGTGGTCGCCCGGCGTCGGCAGGCTCGCAGAATTCCTGACGCAGTTCGCGCTCGGTGGCTGGTACCTGATCCCGTCGGCGCTCCTGCTTGTCGCAGCCAACCTGACCGATTGGCGCAGTCTTTCGCGGCGGCGGTTGATGCTCATCTACAACTGGACCTGCCTGGCGTTTCTCGTGCTCGCCTCGGTCGGCCTGTCCGGCTTGCTGGTGAACGTCCTCAAATATGCGATCGGACGTGCCCGCCCGCTCTATTTCCAGGATTTCGGTGTTCTTGCGCTGCATCCTTTTGCCTTCGACGCCCGCTTCGCCGGATTTCCCTCCGGCCACGCCACGACGATGGGCGCCGTGTTCGGCATCCTGCTGCTCTTGTTTCCGCGGCGCTGGTATATCGCCCTGGCTGTGACGGCCTGCATCGCCTCGACCAGGGTCTTCGTCGGTGCGCACTATCCGAGCGACACGGTGGCCGGCTTCGGCCTTGGCTGCGCCTTCGCGCTTGTCTGCGGGTTGGTTTTTGCCCGCCTCGGCTTCATCTTCCGGCCGGCAGCGACGGGCCTGCCGGTCCGCAAATCGTCATTCCGGCTGGTTGCGCCAGAAAGATAGGCGGTGCCGGGCGCGTGGATGAGCGAAAAGCTTGCCTAATGTGGCCGGCACGCCCGCAAAGCAGATACCGGCGAGGCGGACATTGTCCGCCCGCCATGGCATGACCTGACGTCTTAGCGCAGCCGCTTCGGCCGAGGATCCGACAACTCGCCGGCGAGCCGCCGATCGAGATAGTCGGCACATTCCTCGATTAAAAGGTCGGCGTCATTGGCGAAGAAATGGTTGGCGCCGGGCAAGGTCTTCTGGGTGATGGTGATGCCCTTTTGCGTGTGCAGCTTGTCCACCAGGCCTTGCACATCCTTGGGCGGCGCCACCTTGTCGGCATCGCCATGGATGATCAGGCCGGATGACGGGCAGGGCGCCAGGAACGAGAAATCATAGGTGTTCGGCTGCGGCGCGATCGAGATGAAGCCTTCGATCTCGGGCCGGCGCATCAGGAGCTGCATGCCGATCCACGAACCAAACGAATAACCGGCGACCCAGCAGCTCTTGGAATCCGGATGCAGCGACTGCACCCAGTCGAGAGCGGCGGCCGCGTCAGACAATTCGCCGGTGCCGTGATCGAATTCGCCCTGGCTGCGGCCGATGCCGCGGAAATTGAAGCGCAGCGTGGTGAAATCACGCTTCTGGAACATGTAGAAGAGGTCGTAGACGATCTTGTTGTTCATCGTGCCGCCGAACTGCGGGTGCGGATGCAGGACGATGGCGATCGGCGCGCTCTTTTCCTTGGAGGGCTGGTAGCGTCCCTCCAGACGGCCGGCCGGACCGGTGAAAATGACCTCAGGCATGAAATACTCCACTTGGTATACGAATGCGCGGCGCCCGGAACGTGTCTTCCTCTGGCCTTGACGCAGGGCGAGCGTCTTCCTAGAAGCTAGTTTAGAACTATTCAAAACTAAGTGGCCAGGCGTCGAGCCTGGCTACCGCGCCGCAAGCCGCGTAAATAGGACGGCTCGCCTTGGAATTTCAAGGAAATAACGCCATACGACAGCGGAATGGCTTCTGAAGGGACCGACTGGACGAAAATGGCCGCAAAACGCGCCTATCTCGACTACAATGCCAGCGCTCCGCTGCTCGCGGCGGCACGCGAGGCTATGGTCGCGGCGCTTGACCTGACCGCCAATCCGTCCTCGGTCCACGCCGAAGGGCGCGCGGCGCGGCGCCTGATCGAGACTGCGAGGCGTGAGGTTGCGGCGCTGGTGAATGCCAGGCCCGAGCATGTCGTGTTCACCTCCGGCGCGACCGAAGCGGCCTCCACGCTGCTGACCCCGGACTGGCAGATGGGGCGTGGCAGCGTTCGCATGAGCCGGCTTTACGTGTCGGCGGCCGACCATCCCTGCCTGTTGAATGGCGGGCGCTTCCCGGCAGCGCAGGTGACGCGCATCGGCGTCGATGCCAGTGGCATTGCCGATCTTGTTGCCCTGGCTACCGCGCTTGACGCTCACGACAAGGCCGATGGCCTGCCGCTGGTGGCGATCCATGCCGCCAACAACGAGACCGGCGTGATCCAGCCGATCGATCGGATCGCCGGGATCGTCAAGGGGGCGGGCGGTATTCTCGTCGTCGACGCCGTTCAGGCCGCGGGCCGCGTTTCAATCGATATGTCAGAGGGTTACGCCGATTATCTGATTCTATCTTCGCACAAGATCGGTGGCCCCAAGGGCGTCGGGGCCATTGTCGCCGCCGCCGATCTGATGATGCCCAAGCCCCTGATTAACGGTGGAGGCCAGGAAAAGGGCCATCGCGGCGGAACGGAAAACCTCGCCGCCATCGCCGGTTTTGGCGCGGCCGCGCGCGAGGCTCTGGCCGGATTGCAGGCTATGGATGCGGTGCGGCAGCGCCGTGACGAGATCGAAGCCATCGTGAAAGTGCTGGTGCCCGAGGCGGAAATCTTTGGAACCGGCGCACCAAGGCTTGCCAACACGACATTCTTCGCTATTGCGAACGTCAAGGCGGAAACCGCGCAGATCGCTTTCGATCTGGCCGGTGTGGCGCTGTCGGCCGGCTCCGCCTGCTCGTCGGGCAAGGTCGGGCCGAGCCATGTGCTGAAGGCAATGGGCTACGGCGACAGTCTCGGCGCCTTGCGCGTGTCGATCGGTTCGGCGACGGGCGCCGAGGACATCGAACTGTTCCGCGCCGCGCTGGCGGGGATCGCCGCGCGCCAAGCCGCCAGAGACAAGGCGGATAGGGATAGAGCCGCGTAGCGGTTGGGAGCATCGGACCGAAAAGTGCGTAGCGGTTTTCGGGAAAATCCGATGTTTGGGTAACGTATTCAGGCCTTCGGGCCTGGTAGAGCCGTGCGTTTCATGCTGGCCGGGTGAATTTCCGGTCGAAGCGCACTATATGAAACTTACGCTGCCGCGAATGCCCCTTTTGGTGTCCATTTCGGCGGTGCCATAGTTTGAAAACTGTCGGGCCTTGACCCCGGCGTGGATGGAGAACGCTTATGCCTGCTGTGCAGGAGACGATCGATCGAGTCCGCAAGATCGATGTCGACCAGTATAAATATGGATTCCAGACCGAAATCGCTGTCGACAAGGCCCCCAAGGGCCTGAGCGAAGACATCATCCGTTTCATTTCGGCAAAGAAGGACGAACCGTCCTGGATGCTGGAATGGCGGCTGGAAGCCTATCGCCGCTGGCTGACGCTCGAGGAGCCGACCTGGGCGCGCGTCAACTATCCCAAGATCGATTTCCAGGACATCTATTACTATGCGGCGCCCAAGAGCACGCCCGGCCCGAAGTCGCTGAGCGACGTCGATCCCGAACTGCTGAAGGTCTACGAGAAGCTCGGCATTCCGCTGGGGGAGCAGGAAATCCTGGCCGGTGTCCAGAAGACCGATGCTTCCGAACTCGATGAAGCCAGCGACAATGTCTACAAGTCGGGCCGCGTCGCGGTCGACGCGGTGTTCGATTCCGTGTCGGTCGTCACCACCTTCAAGAAGGAACTGGCGCAGGCCGGCGTCATCTTCTGCTCGATCTCGGAAGCCATCCGCGAGCATCCCGAACTGGTGCAGAAATATCTGGGCTCGGTGGTGCCGACGTCAGACAATTTCTACGCCACGCTGAACTCCGCCGTCTTCACCGACGGATCGTTCGTCTTCGTGCCCAAGGGCGTTCGCTGCCCGATGGAGCTGTCGACCTATTTCCGCATGAACGAGAAGAACACCGGCCAGTTCGAGCGCACGCTGATCATCGCCGAGGAGAGGGCCTACGTCTCCTATCTCGAAGGCTGCACGGCGCCGCAGCGTGACGAGAACCAGCTTCATGCCGCTGTCGTCGAATTGGTGGCGCTCGACGATGCGGAGATCAAGTATTCCACAGTGCAGAACTGGTACCCCGGCGACGCCGAGGGCAAGGGCGGCATCTACAATTTCGTCACCAAACGCGGCGATTGCCGTGGCAACCGCTCGAAGATCTCGTGGACGCAAGTCGAAACCGGCTCGGCCATCACCTGGAAGTATCCGAGCTGCATCCTGCGCGGCGACGATTCCTCAGGCGAATTCTATTCGATTGCGGTGTCGAACGGCTACCAGCAGGTCGACTCGGGCACCAAGATGATCCATCTCGGCAAGAACACATCGAGCCGCATCATCTCCAAGGGCATTGCCGCCGGCTTTTCGCAGAACACCTATCGCGGCCAGGTTTCGGCGCACCGCAAGGCGACCAACGCCCGCAACTTCACCAATTGCGACTCGTTGCTCATCGGCGACCAATGCGGCGCGCACACCGTGCCCTATATGGAAGCCAAGAACTCGACGGCGCAGTTCGAGCATGAAGCGACGACGTCGAAGATTTCCGAAGACCAGAAATTCTACGTCATGCAGCGCGGCATTCCGGAAGAGGAAGCGATCGCGCTGATCGTCAACGGCTTCGTCAAGGATGTCATCCAGCAACTGCCGATGGAGTTCGCGGTGGAGGCGCAGAAGCTGATTGGGATCAGTCTTGAGGGAAGCGTGGGATGACAGGGGAGGCGTGGTTCAGGCCAAAGCGCTTCGGCTACGGCGCAACGCCCAGCAACTGGAAAGGCTGGGCCTTCGCGGTTGTGTTCGTCCTCGTGGTTGTCGCGTTGGTGCTGGCCCAGATCGCAGCAGCGCTGCCGGCTTGGCTCTTTGTCCTCATTATTCTTGCCCTAACGGGCGCAATCATACCGTTCATCAAAGCCAAAACCGACGGCGAATGGCGCTGGCGCTGGCATTGAGCGGAAACTTTGTGAAACGGAACGAATATGCTTGAGATCAAGAACCTTCATGCCCGCATCGTCGATGATGGCACCGAAATCATCCGCGGCCTGAACCTGACGGTGAAGGCAGGCGAGGTCGCCGCCATCATGGGCCCGAACGGTTCGGGCAAATCGACGCTGTCCTATATCCTGGCCGGCCGCGAGGACTATGAGGTGACCGAGGGCGACATCCTTTACAACGGCCGGTCGATCCTCGAAATGGACCCGGCCGAGCGCGCCACTTCCGGCATCTTCCTCGCCTTCCAGTATCCCATGGAAATACCGGGCGTGGCGACCATGGAATTCCTGAAGGTGGCGATGAACGAGCAGCGCAAGGCGCGTGGCGAGGAGCCGCTGAAAATCCCGGAATTCCTGAAGCGCGTGAAGGAAGCCGCCGCTTCGCTCAACATGGACATCAACATGCTCAAGCGGCCGCTCAATGTCGGTTTCTCCGGCGGCGAGAAGAAGCGCGCTGAGATTCTGCAGATGAAGCTTCTGGAACCGAAACTCTGCGTGCTCGACGAGACCGATTCCGGCCTCGATATCGATGCACTGAAGATCGTGTCCGACGGCGTCAACGCGCTGCGTTCGCCCGACCGGGCCTTCCTGGTCATCACCCATTACCAGCGGCTGCTTGAACACATCGTGCCGGATACCGTGCACGTGCTCTACAAGGGCCAGGTCATCAAGTCGGGCGACAAGTCGCTCGCACTCGACCTCGAAGCCAACGGCTATGCCGGCGTGATCGGCGAAGCCGCGTGAAATGGCAGAGGCAAGACTGATGAACATTCACACACAACCGCAGCGGACACCGGCCGAGACAGCGTTGATCGACGCGTTCGGGGACCGGCTGTCGCTGCTGCCGGGTGACGGCGCGGTGATGCTGAAGCGCGATGACGCCATCGAAGCGATCAAGCACGGCCTGCCAACGCGGCGCGTCGAATCCTGGCATTACACCGATCTGCGCCGGCTGTTGAATACGGTTCCGGATTTCGATCCGGCCGCCGCGGCGAAAGCCATTGCGCCGATCGTTGACGGCTCGACGGTTCTGGCCATGCTGAACGGCGTGTCGAGCGCCAAGGCGCCAGTCGTCGAGGGCGTCAGCGTCCAACGCCTGTCGGAAAAGCTGACCGACGGCAGCATAGCGCCGGACCTCGCCCCCTATGGCAGCGACGACGCTATCGGCGCGCTGAACACGGCATTTGTCGCCGACGGTTATTTCATCGACATTGCCGACGGCGCCGAGCTGGAAAAGCCGCTCGAATTGCAGAATTTGCAGGCAGGCGGCCAGACCCATGTGCGTTTGCCTGTGCGCGTCGGCGCTGGCGCTAAGGCTGTTATCGTCGAGCGTCAGGCAGGTGAGGGCGTGGCGCTGGTCAGCTCGGTGAGCCAGCTCGTGCTCGGCGAGGGCGCCGAGGTGACCTGGCTGATCGTCCAGGAGCAGCCGGAAACGGCGACGCATCTGGCGCAGTTCAAGGCCCATATCGGCAAGAACGCGAAACTGACGCTGTTCGTCATGAACGCCGGTGGCAGACTGGTGCGCCAGGAGATCGTGATCAAGACGACCGGCGAGGGCGCCGACTTCAAGTTGCGTGGCATCAATCTGTTGGCGGGCGACACCCACACCGACGTCACCATGGTGCTCGACCACGCCGTGCCGCACACGACATCGACGGAAGTGATCCGCAATGTCGTCACCGGCAAGGCGCGCGGTGTCTTCCAGGGCCGCATCAATGTCCACCAATATGCGCAGAAGACCAACGCCAAGATGGCTTGCAACACGCTGTTGTTGTCGGACGATGGCGAGTTCTCGACCAAGCCCGAACTCGAAATCTTCGCCGACGACGTCGTGTGCGGCCATGGCGCGACGGTCACCGAGATCGACCACGACCATCTGTTCTACCTGATGGCGCGCGGCGTCGAGGAGAAGACCGCGCGGGGTCTTCTGGTGAAAGCGTTCGTCGCCGAGGTGATCGAGGAGATGGATGACGAGACGATCGTCGAGGCGCTGGAAGCGCGGCTCGATGAATGGTTCGTGACACACGGGTAAGCACTCTTCCTTCTCCCCTTGTGGGATAAGGTGGATTGGCGCGAAGCGCCAAGACGGATGAGGGGTGCTGGACGAAACGCTGCCTGGAGCGGCAAGGACTTCGAAATGGACCAGAAAGTCGAAACCATCCCCTACGACGTCGAGGCGATCCGCCGCGATTTCCCGATCTTGTCGCGGCAAGTCTACGGCAAGCCTCTTGTCTATCTCGACAATGGCGCCTCGGCTCAGAAGCCGCAGGTGGTGCTGGATACGATCCAGCACGCCTATTCGCAGGAATACGCCAACGTCCATCGCGGCTTGCATTTCCTGTCCAACGCCGCGACCGACGCCTATGAGAAGGCGCGTGAGACGGTGCGCCGCTTTCTCAACGCGCCAAGCACCGACAACATCGTCTTCACCTCGAATACGACGTCTGCGATCAACACCGTCGCCTACGGCTATGGCATGCCCAATATCGGCGCGGACGACGAGATCGTGCTGTCGATCATGGAGCACCATTCCAACATCGTTCCCTGGCATTTCATTCGCGAACGGCAGGGCGCCAAGCTGGTCTGGGTGCCGGTCGACGATCTCGGCGTCTTCCACGTCGAGGAATTCGAGAAGCGGCTGACCGACAGGACGAAACTTGTCGCCATCACACAGATGTCGAATGCACTGGGCACGGTGACGCCGATCAAGGAGATCGTGCGCATTGCGCATGCGCGGGGCATTCCAGTGCTCGTCGACGGCAGCCAGAGCGCCGTGCATATGCCGATCGACGTGCAGGACCTCGACTGCGATTTCTTCGTCTTTACCGGCCACAAGGTCTATGGCCCCTCGGGCATCGGCGTTCTCTACGGCAAGAAGGACATTCTCGGGGGTATGCGTCCCTTCATGGGCGGTGGCGAGATGATCGAGGAGGTGACGGAAGACATCGTCACCTACAACGAGCCGCCGCATCGTTTCGAGGCCGGCACGCCGCCGATTGTGCAGGCGATAGGGCTGGGTGCTGCGCTCGACTACATGGACTCTGTCGGTCGCGAACGCATCGCGGCGCACGAGGAAGACCTCAAGAATTACGCACATGAACGGCTGCGCGCCATCAATTCGCTGCGCATCTTCGGCGACGCGCCCGGCAAAGGCGCCATCATCTCGTTCGAACTGCAGGGCATTCACGCCCATGACGTGTCGATGGTGATAGACAGGCAGGGCGTGGCAGTGCGCGCCGGCACCCATTGCGCCCAGCCGCTGTTGAAACGCTTTGGCGTAACCTCCACATGCAGGGCATCCTTCGGCATGTATAATACCAGGGCCGAAGTCGACGCTTTGGCCGAGGCGCTGGAAAAAGCGCGCAAGTTTTTCGGGTGACGACCATGGAAGATGTGAGCACCACAACCGAGACCACGCCGGAAGCCGGCGTCAACAGCGTCGTCTCCGCCACGGCCATTCCCGCCGACGAACTGGCGCGGCTGACCGACGACATCGTCTCGGCGCTGAAGACCGTTTACGACCCGGAAATCCCGGCCGACATCTACGAGCTCGGCCTCGTCTACAAGATCGACATCGAGGACGACCGCTCGGTCAAGATCGACATGACGCTGACCGCGCCTGGCTGCCCGGTGGCGGGTGAAATGCCCGGTTGGGTGGAAAATGCCGTCGGCGCCGTCGAAGGCGTGTCGGGCGTCGAAGTCAACATGACGTTCGATCCGCCCTGGTCGCCCGACCGCATGTCGGAAGAGGCGCAAGTCGCGGTTGGGTGGTATTGAGGCGGTCAGACGAAACTATGTCCGACAAATTTCCGCCGGATTACTTGAGCGCAAGGGATGTTCCGCCTTCGGAGAAAGTCGTTGAGCTTTGGGGCGCTCCAGTTATCGGCGCTCTCGATCAACCGCCCAAGTATCGTAGAATTATCAGCGCTATGCCTTCCGCGATCAGGAACGTCATCTGCGTCGAGTTACTGACTTGGCAGGTTCTGAACGGCGGCTTCAGGCAGTATTTTTGGAATTCTTACGGGATAACGGCGCAGGGGGCCATTCAAGGTTTCCGCGCGATGGGCCTTGAAATGCATGCGGAATTGACACGACAGGCCTGTGCTCTGCTGGGCGAATGTTTTCCCGATGAGCGTTTGGCAAGGATGGAAATCGTGGGTGAAGCCGGCGGCCGTGGCATAGATTTCAATGCCTTGGATGACGCGTTCTATGCCTTGGAGGAGCATGAACGGGAGTCATCTGAAGCTGTTCTGGATGCATACGCGACGGCAGCGCTGAACGGACAATGGCAATAAGATCTCTTGCAGCAACGTGCAATTGTAACCATTTTAGGCAAGACTCATCCTGCGGGCCTTGAACTCGCGCGAAAGTGGAGAATGACATGGGACGCTTTGCCGTCATCACGATGACCGAAAAGGCCGCCGAGCGTGTCCGCGAGATCGTCGCCACGCGCGACAACGCGCATGGCATTCGTCTTGGCATCAAGAAGGGCGGCTGCGCCGGCATGGAATATACGGTCGACCTGGTGATCGAACCCAATCCCAAGGACGACCATATCGAGCGCGACGGCGCCCATGTCTACGTCGCGCCGGAAGCGGCCCTGTTCCTGTTCGGCACCGAGATGGATTTCGAGCAGACGACGCTGCGCACCGGCTTCACCTTCCACAACCCGAACCAGAGCTCGGCCTGTGGCTGTGGCGAATCGGTCGAATTGAAGCCGGCCGATCTCAAGGCGCTGGCAGAGGCTCGCGCTTCGGCCTGAGCTCCCCTTCGCCCCGTTTACGGGGAGGTGAGGAATGGTCCGCGCAGCGGGCGAAAAGCCAGCTGCTTGGCTTTTCGAATGACGAACGGCCCGAAGGGCCGGATGAGGGGCAGCACCAGCCTTTCGTAAGTTTGCGCGGCCCTCGTCTGCTTGCCGGCATCTTCGCCCGGTAAATGGGCGAAGAAAGCTACTCAACCCACATACCCGTCCGCTTGTGCCAGTCGGCGATCGATTCCTCGGGATAGACGTCGAACGTCTTGTCGCCCTTGCCGACATCAGGCTCTACCCAGCTCGCCTTGTATTTCAGCATCAGGTGCACCTTCTCAGGTGGTTTCGGCAGGTCGCTGTCGATCGCCGAGGCGAAGGGATGCACCAGATCCGGCCAGGTCGGGTCGTAGAGCCACAACGCCGACCCGCATTTGCGGCAGAAATTGCGTTCCCCCGTCGAGATTTCGCATTGCGGATGCTCGTCATCCTCGATCTCGGCCCGATAGACGCCGAGGCTTCTCTTGCCCCTGATGTTGAGCGTCTTGTAGTCGGCGCCGAGATTGAGGGCGAACCCGCCGCCGCCTTGCTGCTTGCGGCAGATCGAGCAGTAGCAGAGCATGAACGGCACGGGCGTGTGGCTTTCCACCTCGAAACGCACGGCATTGCAGCGGCAGGACCCCTTGAGCAGAAGCGGCATGATAAGAACTCCGACGAAATGTTCCCAACCTGTCAGCATGATTTTGGGTGCGCGATGACAATGTCAAATGCCGATGACATGATCGCGGCATGGACAATGAACGTATCGCCGAACTGTTCGAGGGGCTAGGCCCGGTCAGCATCCGCAGACTGTTCGGCGGTAAGGGCATCTATTTCGATGGCGTGATCGTCGCCATCGTGCTGCGCGGCGAATTGCTGCTCAAGGCCGACGAGCAAAGCGCGCCCGACTTCGAAGCCGCCGGTTGCCGGCAGTGGACCTATACCGGCTCACGCCACGGCAAGCTGGTCGCCATGCCCTATTGGAGCATTCCCGACAGCGCTTTTGATGACCCGGACGAAATGACCGTCTGGGCCCGGCGAGCCTATGAGGCCGGGCGGCGCGCGGGCAAGTAGCACGTTGCGGCAGTGCAGGCTTTCTCGGACATGTCGAGGCCCAGAGGGGGCGGGAACTCGGCTGATAAGTTAGAGCATCGGGCGATTAACATGCAACGTAGCCTGCCTGTTTGAGATAGTTCCAGCATTCGGTTGGATCGAACATGG
>NZ_VFUX01000050.1:0-38394 GCF_006441275.1 Mesorhizobium sp. B2-4-17
CGCTTCACCGCCGAGCAATGCACAAACTACTTCAGCGCCGCAGGTTACGAGCCAGAGTGATCAGATTCTGCTCTAGATATCGGAGCCGGTCAGCTCTTCGCGATCGGAACGGGGAGTGCCGTGTGCAGATCGGTCTTGAAATCAACAGGGCCGGCGTGCGCCTGCGGCCTGCACTGGAGAAGCCAAAGCCAATTGCGGCATGAATGCGGCATTCAGTTGCGGTTCAGCTTCCATCTCATATAAGCTCCCATGCAACGGGCGAAAATGCCTTGCGAAATGCAACAGGGGCGGTGGGAACACCGATATTGCACCATGTGGAAGTCTCTCGTCGCTGCCGTCGCCTTGCTCGCCGTGAGCGGCTCGGCCCATGCCGCCAGCGCGGTCAACAAGGACGCCGAGACCCGCACGCTGGTCGTGACGGAGGGTGGCAGTAAGACCGAACTTGCGCTGGCTGGAGGGGAAACCGTTGAGTTCTGCCAGAATGGCTGCTTCGTCACCTTGCCCAATGGCGATCTTGAAGCCCTGACCGGTTCGGAAACCGTCGAAATCTCAGGCGGCGTTGCCCGCATAAAGTAATCTCTGCGGCATGGTTGGAAAGGCCGGGCATTGCTCGGCCTTTTATTGTTTCGGTAGCGGGTTAACAATGACGCCGGACATACGACCTCGGCGGCCGCCTACAACCGGGCGTTTCACTATTTTTCGACCGGTGCGCAATCGCCCCGGCATGATCAAGGTCGAAGTCGACGCGCTGCCCGCTCCTGAGATAGGACTTAGTCGCTTGGCTTTTTCCGAATGTCGCAAACAGGCTTCATCAGCCCCATCGCTCGGCCCTATAGTCCGCGCGCTTTATCACACTGGAGTCGCGGGCAATGGCAGAGTTTCCGAAAAAGGCGAAGGTCGTCATCATTGGCCTCGGCGGTATTGTCGGCGCATCGATCGCTCATCATTTGATTGAGCGCGGCTGGGACGATATTGTCGGCATCGACAAGTCGGGCATCCCGACCGATATCGGCTCGACGGCGCACGCCTCCGACTTTTGCTACACGACCAGCCACGACTTCCTGTCCTGCTGGACGACGCTCTATTCCATCGATTTCTACGAGAAGATGGGTCACTACGCCCGCATCGGCGGTCTCGAGGTTGCCCGCGTTGGCGACGACAGCCGCATGGACGAGATCAAGCGCAAGATCGCCTCTGCGAAAGCGTTTGGAACACGCGCGCGACTGATCGAGCCGGGCGAGATCAAGGAAAAATTCCCGCTCATCGAAGAAGAGATGGTGCAGGGCGGCCTGTGGGATCCGGATGCCGGCCTCGTCATTCCGCGCTCGCAGACTGTCGCCGGCAAGCTCGTCGACCAGGCGGAAGCCTCGGGCAAGCTCAAGTCCTTTGCCAACACGCCAGCCAAGTCGCTGGTGGTCAAGGATGGCCGCATCAACGCCGTGGTGACAGACCGTGGCACGATCGAGGCTGACTATGTCATCGTCTGCGCCGGCATTTGGGGGCGGCTGATCGCGGAGATGGTCGGCGAGGACCTGCCGGTCATGCCGATCGACCATCCGCTGACTTTCTTCGGACCCTATAATGAGTTCGCCGGCACCGGCAAGGAGATCGGCTGGCCGCTGCTGCGCGACCAGGGCAACTCGGCCTATATGCGCGACACGGGCGATCCCAAGACCGCCGAGGGCGGGCAGATCGAATGGGGCTATTACGAAGAGACCAATCCGCGTCTCTGCCACCCGCGCGACCTGCTGGAAAAGGACCAGGCGCGTTTGTCGCCCTCGCAGCGCGACCTCGACATGGAGCAGATCCTGGCGCCGCTCGAACGCGCCATGGAACTGACGCCGATCCTGGGCGAACTCGGCTACAATGAAAGCCATTCCTTCAACGGCCTGCTGCAGGTGACGGCCGATGGCGGTCCGTCCATGGGCGAGAGCCAGAAGGTGAGGGGCCTGTGGTATGCCGTCGCCATCTGGGTCAAGGACGGCCCCGGCATGGGCAAGCTGATCGCCGACTGGATGACGGACGGCCGTACCGTGATCGACCACCACGCCATCGATTATGCGCGCTTCTACCCGCACCAGACCAAGGAGCAGTTCATCTGGGATCGCTGCACCGAAACGGCGATGAAGGTCTACAATCCGGCGGTGCATCCTCGCGAGCCGTTCTCAAAGGGCCGCAACATAAGGCGCTCCCCATTCTGGGAGCGCGAGAAGGAGCTCGGCGGTTACTTCATGGAACTGGGCGGCTGGGAGCGCGCGCATGGCTATGCCGCCAACGAGCATCTGCTCGAAAAATACGGCAACCGCGTGCCGGTGCGCGAGAACGAATGGGACAACCGGCACTTCTGGCGCGTTTCCAATGCCGAGCACCTGGCGATGAGCGAGGATTGCGGCATCGTCAACCTGTCGCACTTCTCGATGTATGACGTCGAAGGACCTGACCACGTCGCGTTGCTGGAGTGGCTCTGCGCGGCCAAGATCGGCGGCGACAACAATATCGGCAAGGGTATCTACACCCATTTCCTCGACGAGGAAGGCATGGTGCGCGCCGACTTCACCGTCATCCGCATGGCCGACCGCTGCCGCGTCATCGACGGCGCCGACGCCGGCCCACGCGACTTCCAGTACATGCGTCGCACGGCGCAGGACAAAGGTTTTGACGTCACTATCACCGATGTGACGGAAAAATACGTCACCATCGGCATCTGGGGGCCGAATGCCCGCACGACCTTGCAGAAGGTGGTCGAAAATCCCGAAGGGCTGTCGCTGGAGAATTTCCCGTTCGCCGCGATCAAGCCGATCCGGATCGGCGGCAAGGACGTCACGGCTTTCCGCATCTCCTATGTCGGCGAGCAGGGCTGGGAATTGCATATGCGCTACGAGGATGGGCTGGCAGTCTGGGACGCGCTGCGCTCGACCGGCGTCATGCCATTCGGCGTCGAGACTTACGCCAACACGCGCCGCATGGAAAAGAGCCTGCGCCTGCAGAACGCCGACCTGCTGACCGAATACAATCTGCTGGAAGCCGATCTCGCGCGTCCGAAGGTCAAGGAGAACGATTTCTGCGGCAAGGCCAAGCATCTGGAATATCGCGCCCGCGAGCACCAGCCGGCGATGCTGTGCACGCTTGTCATGACCGACAACAAGGACGGCAAGGGTGTTGCCCGCTACCCCGTCGGCATCATGCCTGTGATGGATCCGGCAACCGGCGAGACGCTCGTCGACGAACTCGGCCGCCGCTCCTTCACGACGTCGGTCGCCTATGGCCCTACCATTGGCAAGAACATCGCGCTCGCCTACCTGCCCTGGGCCTATGCCCAAGAGGGCCGCAAGCTCGAGGTGGAGTATTTCGGCGAGACCTATCCGGTCGAAGTGGCCAGCGTCGGCTACAAGCCGCTCTACGACCCGGAGAACCTCAAGCCGCGCAGCTGATCGCGGACGGAGCAACGGACTGATCGCAAAAAGCCTGGCATAGAGCCGGGCTTTTGTCTTTTTAACCAGGCCGTTTTCGCTTACCCTCAAGGAATGTCTGCTTTCCCGAGCGCAAGACATTTCCTTTCGAGCTGCGCTGCGCTGGCGTTGATTCTCTGGCTGGCGCCCGGGACCCGCGCGGACGAGCCGGTCGATGTCGAACTGGTGCTGGCGGTCGACGTTTCGCTGTCGATGTCGGCGGACGAACTCGAGATCCAGCGCCATGGCTACGCGGCGGCGCTGACGCATGACAATGTGCTGCGGGCCATTGCCAATGGCACCTACGGCAAGATCGCGGTCACCTATGTCGAGTGGGCCGGCACAACATGGCAGCGCGTCATCGTGCCGTGGACGGTGATCGCCAACCGCGCTGACGCGGAGCGCGTGGTGGCGCAATTGTCGGCCCAGCCGCCCGACAGCGCGCGGCGCACCTCGATCTCCGGCGCGTTGGAATTCGGCAGCGACCTTCTCGCCGAAAGCGGCTACGAGGGGACCAGGCGCGTCATCGACGTTTCCGGTGACGGACCCAACAACCAGGGCGCGCCAGTCAATCTCACCCGGGACGCGGTGGTCAGGCAGGGCATCGTTATCAACGGCCTGCCGCTGATGACCCGAGGCGGCTTCACCAGCGCCTATGACGTCAACGATCTCGACCGCTACTACAGCGACTGCGTCATCGGCGGCCCCGGAGCCTTCATGATCCCGGTCAACGACTGGACGCAATTTCCCGAAGCTATCCGCCGCAAGCTGGTGCTCGAGCTTGCCGGTTCGGCGTCACCGCAATGGGCGGCGGAAGCAGCCGATCACCCGCCAGTGGTGCTGGCGCAGGACAAGCCGGCCGTCGACTGTCAGATCGGCGAGAAAATGTGGCGCAACCGCAACTGGAGGCTAGACAACCGCTAGAGCCAGAATGATTTCAGATCGATTCGATCTGAAATCTGAATCCGCCTTTGGATCAAAGAGATAGAGCATGATGTCGTCCGAAAACCGCTTCACAGGTTTCGGCATCATACTCCAGGCTTGCCTCGCCGGCCGAAGCGGTGGCAGAGTGCCCAGATCATGCTATTCAGGCTAGGGGCGTCGCGGCCAAACCGAGGAAACATGAGATGAAACGCCTTGTCATCCTGACTGCCGTCGCGTCGGTCCTTTTTGCCGACGGCGCCAGCGCCCAATATGACGACCAGCCCGCCTGCGTCATGTTCGAGCACTCGAATTTTCGCGGGCGGTCGATCGAGATGGGGCCCGACGATTCCGTGAATTTTCGCGGCGGCCAGTTCTGGAACGACCGTGTGTCGTCGGTGTTCGTTCGCCGGGGCTGCACGCTGGTTGCCTATGAGGATACGAATATGAGCGGCGAATCGATCGAGATCAGGCGCCGGGTCCGCGAGCTCGGGGGCGATTGGAACGACCGAATCTCGTCCGCAGAGTGCTCCTGTGATGGCTACTGATACCGGGTTTCGGGCGGCCGGCTGGTGGCCGGCCGCCGATCTGGTTGCAGGACACTGCCTGGGTCTCCGTGCGCCTCACCATCCTGTTGATTGACAAGCCGATTGACGTCTGTGAGACAATTCCCTTCAGATAAAACAAAAGGGGAACTGACATGACCAGGATCGCCGTTCTTGCCGCAACTCTGACATTTGCCGCCGGCTTGTCCGCGCCGGCCATGGCTGCCACGTCGCTGACCATAGGGATCAGCGGCTGGACCGGGTTCGCGCCGCTGACGCTTGCCAAGCAGGCAGGCCTCTTCGAAAAGCACGGTCTCGACGTGACCTTGAAGAAGGTGCCGCAGGCCAGCCGTCCGCTCGCCATCGCCAGCGGCGACCTGCAATGCGCCGCCACCACGGTCGAGACCTGGCTGGTGTGGAACGCCAGCGGGGTGACCACCAAGCAGATCTTCCAGCTCGACAAATCCTATGGCGCCGACGGCATCGTCGTACGCAACGACATCAAGACCGTCGCCGATCTCAAGGGCAAGACCGTGGCCTCGTCGGCACCGGGCACGTCGCCCTATTTCCTGCTCGCCTGGGTGCTGAACAAGAATGGCATGTCGACCAAGGACGTGACGGTCGTCAATCTGGAGCCGGACGCGGCGGCCCAAGCCTTCCTTGCCGGCCAGAACGACGCGGCGGTCACCTATGAGCCGTTCATCTCGGCCGTGCGCGACAAGGCCGACCAGGGCCATATCCTGGCGACCACGCTCGACTATCCGATGGTTCTCGATACGGTCGGCTGCACGCCCGAATTCCTCAAGGCCAATCCCGATGCCGCCAAGGCGCTCGCCGACAGCTATTTCGATGCGCTCGACCTGATCAAGAAGGATCCGCAGAGATCCTACGAGATCATGGGCGCCGACGTGAAGCAGTCGGCCAAGGAATTCGAGGATTCGGCAAAATACCTGAAATGGGCGGACAAGGCGGAGAATAAGCAGTTCTTCACCAAGGAATTCCCGGACTTTTCCAAGACCGCAGGCGCGCTTTTGCTGCAGATGGGACTGATCAAGGAAGCGCCCGACGTCACTACGCTTGCAGACACCAGCGCGGTGGCGAACTGACGGATCAACCCTGGGCATCACGCGGTGGCGCCGGGCGCCGTCGCTTTCCCTCCGACAAAGGATGAAGATGCGCCCCTTGCATCCGGTCTCGCCGGGCATTCGAACCGTGCTCGGCATTTCCTTCTTCGTGCTGTTCGTGGTCTTCTGGGCCTGGATCACACTTGGCGGCCACGTCAACCGCATCTTCCTCGCCGACCCGCTGTCGATGCTCAGGGACGGATGGCGCCTGCTGGTCGAGGACCGTTTCTGGCTCGACATATTGATCACCATCTGGCGGGTTTTCGGCGGCTTCGTGCTGGCCTCGGTCGTCGCCGTGCCGCTCGGCATCGCCATGGGCGCCTGGAAGCCGGTGGAAGCATTCCTGGAGCCCTTCGTCTCTTTTGCCCGCTACCTGCCGGCCTCGGCCTTCATTCCATTGCTCATCCTCTGGGCCGGCATTGGCGAACTGGAGAAGCTGCTGGTCATCTTCGTCGGCTCGGTGTTCCAGATCATCCTGATCATCGCCGTCAAGGTCGGGTCGACGCGGCGCGATCTGGTCGAGGCCGCCTATACGCTGGGCTCGACCAACAACAGCATCGTCAAGCGGGTGATCATGCCGGCCAATGCGCCTGAAATCGCCGAGACGCTGCGGCTTGTGCTCGGCTGGGCGTGGACCTATGTCATCGTCGCCGAACTGATCGGCTCGTCCTCTGGCATCGGCTACATGATCATCAACAGCCAGTCGCGGCTGGCGACCGGACAGATCATTTTCGGCATCATCGTCATCGGTCTGATCGGCCTGTTGTCCGATTTCGCCTTCAAGGCGTTCAACCGCTGGCTCTTTCCGTGGAGCCTGGCGTGAGCAAACTTCTCATCGAGGGAGTCTCGCGTACCTTTGCCGGCGTGCGCGGCGGACAGCCGGTCAAGGCATTGATGCCGATCGACCTGGCGGTCGCCGCCAATGACTTCATCACCATTCTGGGGCCGTCAGGCTGCGGAAAGTCGACGCTGCTCAGAATCGTCGCCGGCCTGGAGGCGCCGAGCGAAGGCCGCGTGCTGCTCGACGGCAAGGCGGTGACGCGCCCGGGACCGGACCGCGGCATGGTCTTCCAGTCCTACACGCTGTTCCCATGGCTGACGGTCGCTGAAAACATCGCCTTCGGCCTGCGCGAACGCGGCATGGCTGAAAAGGAGCGGGACGGGGTCGTCGCGTCCTATGTCGATCTCGTCGGGCTGAAGGGGTTCGAAAACCATTGGCCAAAGCAGCTTTCGGGTGGCATGCAGCAGCGCACGGCGATTGCCCGCGCGCTGGCCAACGATCCCGAGATCCTGTTGTTGGATGAGCCGTTCGGCGCCCTCGACAACCAGACGCGCGGGCTGATGCAGGAGCTTCTGCTCGGCATCTGGGAGCGGCGCAAGAAGACGGTGCTATTCGTCACCCACGACATCGAGGAGGCGATCTTCATGGCCTCGCGCGTGATCGTGATGACGGCGCGGCCCGGCCGCATCAAATCGGACGTCGCCATCGACCTGCCGCATCCGCGCCATTACACGCTGAAGACCAGCCCGGAATTCTCGGCGTTGAAGGCGCGGCTGACCGAGGACATACGCGCCGAGGCGATGCGGACAGCACAGGTGAAACCAGCCGAGGCTTGATCCGGTAGTTTCGGATCAGGCCGCCAGCAACTGCTTGCGGTCGACGCGCTCCTGCTGCGGCGAACGGGCATAGAGCTCGCGGTAGCATTTGGAGAAATGCGAGGCCGAGACGAAGCCGCAGGCGACCGCCACCTCGACCACCGGCATCGAGGACTGGATCAAGAGATGCCTGGCGCGGTCGAGCCGGATTTCCAGATAGTAGCGGGCAGGCGAGCGTCCCATCTCAGTGCGGAAAAGGCGCTCGATCTGGCGGCGCGACAGGTCGACATGATCGGCGATCTCGATCAGCGACAGCGGCTCGGAGAGGTTCGCCTCCATCAGTTCGATGATGGTCAGCACTTTCGAGTTCTGTACGCCAAGACGCGCGCGCAGCGGCAGGCGCTGGCGGTCGGTCGGGCTGCGCACGCGGTCGGTCAGCACCTGCTCGCAGACGCGGTTGACGAGGCTCTCGTCGAAATCGTCGCCGATCAGCTTCAGCATCATGTCGAGCGCAGCGGTGCCGCCGGCGCAGGTATAGATGTTCTGGTCGATCTCGAAGAGGTCGGCAAAGACATTGGCCTTGGGAAACGCTTCGGAAAATCCCGGCAGGTTCTCCCAATGGATGGCGCAGCGCTTGTTGGACAGCAGGCCGGCGGAGGCCAGGATATGCGCGCCGGTGCACAGGCCGCCGACGGCAACGCCGCGATTATACTCTTCGCGCAGCCAGGCGAAGGCCGATTTGTTCTGGTAGCGCTCGACATTGATGCCGCTGCAGACGATGGCCATGTTGGGACGATCCGGCCCCGCCATCTTCTTGCGTTCCTCCTCCAGCGAGGTGTTGACCGCGCATTCCACACCGTTCGAGGCGCGCACCGGCTTGCCGTCGATGCTGGCGAGGCGCCAGCGATAGGCCTCGTAGCCGAGCATGCGGTTGGCGGAGCGCAACGGGTCGAGCGCGGTCGCAAAGGCGATCATGGTGAAATCGGGAATAAGGAAGAATACAAACGATCGCTTGATCGGATGCTTAACGGCGTTCACGGGAACCTCACGCAGCCATGACGCGAACAGGATGTCGCGAATAGCATAGCGACATCAGGAAATCCCATGCTTGTCAATTGGCTACACCGCTTGGACAAGATTAAATTTGCGACATGGGTCGCAAATGGGCAATTCACAGGCGGGAACCCATGATGCGATCCGGGACAAGCCCGGGCGCAACGCGGCACAACAGAAACGCCGCCTTGGCTTGAGCCAGGCGGCGTTACAGTCGTGAAGGCAGCGGCAGGGAGCGCTGTCTCAAAAAAATATTAGGCGACGAAGCCGAGACGAGCGGCAGCCATAGCGCCAGTCTGGCCGGGCATGGTGTTGGCGAGGCGCTGGCGCTCGAGAGCGGTGGTCAGGTTCATTTCGCGGCGTGCAAAGAGGCGGGAAAAAAGCTTCATGATCATCTCCAATCGGTTGCTCAGACGGGTCGCCTTCGCTTGATGGAGTGGGGCAGCTCGTTTGCTGACGGTGATATAGGCTTGTGTGAGCGGAAACTAAATCGCAAAAGCGAAGCGCTTGATATGAAAAGCGACACCACATGCGACAAGGCGGGGCGGGGGGTCCAGAACTCGCGATTGTTTACAGTGGCTTAGTTCAGAAAACGAGATGCTATGCGGCTTGTTCATATGCGCCATGCAGCGGCGGCATGGCTCCTGAATTCATTTGAATACAAATAAAACGACAAGAAACGTCCAATAAAACGAGAAGGCCTGCCGGGCGGAATGCACGGCAGGCCTTCAGCACAGGGTACACACGATCTACTTTGCTCCAGCCCAGGATCCGATGCCGTTGCGCATGCCGGTCTTGGCGTCGGCAGCTTCAGGCCAGCCAATATCCTTCTGCAGTTCGATCGGCAGTGAGCGGATGGCGCGTTCGGTCTGGTAGCGGGCGCGGGCCGCGCTGAATTCGGTCGCGATGCGGCCGAGGGAGGACAGGATAGACATTTCATTTCTCCTTATGCGCCAGGCGGCGATGCCCAGGCAGCGGCTGGTTACGCCAGGTCTGTTTCAGCTTCATTTCATATCGATTGCAGGTCTGTGTCGGAGTCGTTTCATGGCTGCTTATGGCAGCATCCTCAACCGATGCAGTTGACTATGCTCCTGATCTGATGTTCAATCAAACGAAATGGAATGATGCTTTGTATCAGAAAAATTGAAGGCCGATCGCCATGAACGCCCCACTCAATCATCCGCTGCCGCTGCTCGATCTTGACGTTTTGCGCACTTTCGTGGCGATTGCCGAGACCGGCAGCTTCACCACTGCCGCCAATGCCGTCTTTCGCACGCCGTCGGCGGTGTCGATGCAGATCAAGAAGCTGGAGGATATTCTTGGCCGCTCGGTGTTCGCCCGCGATGCCCGCTCGGTGACCCTGACGACGGATGGCGAAATGCTGCTCGGCTATGCCCGGCGGCTGCTGTCGATCAACCGCGAGGTGGTCTCGAAGTTCATCATTCCCGACATTGTCGGCGTGGTCCGGCTCGGCTCGCCGGATGACTATGGCGAGCGCGTGCTGCCGCATGTGCTGAAGCGTTTCGCGCAATCGCATCCCTCGATCGCCGTCGACGTCACCATCGACCAGAGCAGCAATCTGCGCCGCCGCATGGACGACCGCGCGCTCGACATCACGCTTCTGACCAACTCCTACAAGACCAGCGCGCTCGGCGCCGAGGTGCTTTTGACCGAGCCGATCGTGTGGGCCGGCGCCAAGGGTGGCTGCGCGCATCTGCGCGAACCGCTGCCGGTGTCGCTGTGGGAAGAAGGCTGCGCCTGGCGCGCCGGTGCGCTTGATGCGCTGGGACGCGAGGGCCGCAACTACCGCATAGCGTATATGAGCGCCCATACGGCCGGCCAGCGTGCCGCCATCATGTCCGATCTCGCCGTGGCGCCGCTGCCGAAGTCGTTCCTTGGCAACGATATGGTCGAGCTCTGCCCGAAGGACGGCATGCCCGACATCGGCACCTATAATCTGGCCATGGTGGTGGCACCGGACGCCAGCGCACCGGTCAAGGCCGTCGCCGACCACATCCGCGCGACCTTCGAAGTATTCCGGGAAACCGGAAAATTCTGACAGGTGTCGCGATGAACCGAGCTTCGGTGCTCGGCGATCTCGTCACGTTCGCAAAACCGATTGATCGTCTTGCTGAGACAATCGGCGTGCTGGGCTGGTCCGACACCCCGGTGGTGATGCTGACTGCTGGTCAGATCGTGAGCGTCCTACAACGGGCCCGAGCGGGAGCTCTTACCGCTGTCGATGTGGAAGCATGGGCTGATCTGACCGAATGCAGGGAAGACATCGACTATCAGCCGGAACATCATGAAGAAATATTGCAGGCGATCTACATGCTCGCCAAGCCGGTCTTGAATGGATCGCTTGACGAAGCCTTGACCGACCAGCTGATCGCCTCGCTTTTGCCCTGATCCGCGGGTTTTTCGCTGCTCAGAAACGCGGCCATGCGTTGGCGGGCCCGCCGCGATTCCGGCATGTCGATCAATGGCCAGACGTGGAACATGCCTTCCTCGTAGATGACATCGACCTCGACGCCCGCGGCTCGCGCCTTCTTGGCGAAGATCAAATTGTCGGGACTGAGCATGTCGCGCGAACCGGTCAAAAGGAGTGTCTTCGGTAGCACGGAGAGATCGCCGTAGAGCGGGCTGATATGCCAGTCGGTGCGGTCGATCCCGGCACTGTACATCCGGATCGCCTCCAGGCCGCCGGCGATGCCGAGCCAGGGATCCTTGCCCTCGGCCTCGAACACTTCGGGATTGGCGAGCGACATGTCGAGACCAGGCGAGATCAGCACATGGCGCGACGGCAGAGCCAATCGTTCCTCGGCGGCCATCATGGTCAGCACCACGGCCATGTTGCCGCCGGCTGAATCGCCCATGAAGATAATGTCGTCCGGCTCCGTTTCGTCGAGCATGCGGCGATAGACATCGCCGACCATGCCGAACATGGCGTGGAAGTCATGCTCGGGAGCGATGGGGTAGATGGGCACGGTGACGGCGTAGCCCAGCCGGTCGGCCATGTCGGCAATCAAATGCCAATGGTAGGGCGTGATTTCAAAGACATAGGCGCCGCCGTGCAGGTAGAGAATCCGTTTGCGCTCGCCGGCCCTGGGGGCGATCTCGTAGACCGGGAATCCGTCGACCATGTGCGCCTCTATGTTGAAACGCTGGTGCAACGAGGCTGGCGGTCGATGATCCTCCGTCTTGCGCGCGGCAGCAATCCAGCGCCGCAGGTTTTCAGGGCTGGAAAACGCCTTCTTGCGGCTGTACCTGAGCACGAAGGAAACGAAATGGCTTTTCAAACTTGGCATGCGCATACACGAGCTTCGGCTGCAGCCGACTAAGAGAATTCCCCCTCTCTTGCGAAGATCGTGCGTTGGCCAAAAATGTCAAGATTTACGCCGTGTCCACACGGCGGTGTGATCCGTGCCGCAGTCAGCGGCACGGCAAAAGTGCGGCGCGCAGCCGGTTGCTGGTCACCGCCGGGAGTATGCGAGGTCCCCGGCGCCTGACGAGCAATTTGCACTTGTCGGCGAAATTCATCAGCGCGTGGTGCCCAGGAGCAGCGAAGCGAGTGCCGCCTGTGGGTCGCTCGGCGGCGAGGCCGGCCAGCCGATGTCCTTTTGGACATGCGCCGGCAGGGCATTCAGCGCGCGGATCGCCTTGTTCCTGGCATGGGCCTGCCTGATGGTCACACCGAAGCGGTTGAGGTTTTCGAACATCGACATTTCTATCTCCTTGAGAACTGAGGCGGCCGTGGTCGTGGAGATCTCCGGCCGCCGTTTCGACGTCCGCTAAATGCGTTGAATATGTATCGGATGGATTTCGCGAAAACAGCGTTTCGGTTTCCGGATCGACTCGATCCGGAAACATTTGCATGCAAATGAATTTTGCCCAGGTAATTGAGGCAGGCAGATGAGGGGCGGCGCCAGGATTGTCAGAAAAATGCGGCGTCAGATGACACGCGGCATTCTTCTTTGCATGACTACTCGCGGCCCCGCCGCGCCGCGTGGCCTTCGCGTGAGCGCCGGCGCGGGGTGGCATCGCCTGCCACACCGTCCTCGCTCACCGTCTTGCGTGGCGGCAGTTTCACCGCCGCCGACAGTTTCGGGAACGGATCGACCTTGTTCGGCAGTGCCATGGCATAGACGAAATGCTCCTGGAATTTTGGTTCCAGCGCGGTCTCGATCTTTTCGATCTGGCTCACCGTCTCCTCGATCTCACGGCGATAGCCGCGATTGAGCAGCGCCATCCGCGCACCGGCGCCGGCGGCGTTGCCGACGGCCGAGACCTTGTCCAGGTCGCAATCGGGGATCAGGCCCAGCACCATGGCGTATTTCGGATCGATGAACGAGCCGAAGGCGCCGGCGAAGTGGATGCGGTCGACATGCTCGGTGTGCTGCTTTTCCATCAGCAGCTTGGTGCCGGCATAGAGCGCCGCCTTGGCGAGCTGGATGGCGCGCACGTCGGTCTGGGTGATGGTGATCTTCGGCTCGCCTTCCTTCAGCACATAGGAGAAAGTGCGGCCGTTGGCGACGACACGCGGCGAGCGCGCGGCGAGCGAGCCGTCGACGACGCCATCTTCCGAAATGATACCGGCGAGATACATTTCCGCCACGATCTCGATGATGCCGGAGCCGCAGATGCCGGTGACGCCGGTCGCCTGCACGCTGTCGAGGAAGCCCGGTTCGTCGGACCACAGTTCCGAGCCGATGACGCGATATTTCGGCTCCAGCGTTTCGGGATCGATGCGCACGCGCTCGATGGCGCCGGGGGCCGCACGCTGGCCGCCGGAGATTTCGGCGCCCTCGAAGGCCGGGCCGGTCGGGGAAGAGGCCGCCACGACCCGCGCACGGTTGCCGAGCACGATCTCGGCGTTGGTGCCGACGTCGACGATCAGCATCATCTCGTCCTGGCGATGCGGACCTTCCGACAGCGTGACGGCAGCCGCGTCGGCACCGACATGGCCAGCGATACAAGGCAGCATGTAGAGCCGCGCGCCCTGGTTGAGCTTGAGGCCGATGTCGGATGCCTTGATGCGCACGGCGCCCGAGACGGCAAGCGCGAAGGGGGCGCCGCCGAGTTCGGTCGGATCGATGCCGAGGAACAAATGATGCATGATCGGATTGCCGACGAAGACGGAATCCAGGATGTCGTTGCGCTGGACGTTGCCTTCCGCGCAGACCTTGTCGACGAGGCTGGAGATCGCCTCGCGCACCGCGACCGTCATGCCTTCGCGGCCGTCCGGGTTCATCATCACATAGGAGACGCGGCTCATCAGATCCTCGCCGAAGCGGATCTGCGGGTTCGACGTGCCCGACGAAGCGGCGACGCGACCCGATAGCAGCGACACCAGATGCATGGCGATGGTGGTCGAGCCGATGTCGCAGGCGAGCCCATAGGCCTCGTTCTTGAGGCCTGGCCACAGGGCGATGACACGCGCTATGTCGCTGTCGGCATCCTTGTGGATGGCGGCGGTGGCGGTCCAGTTGCCCTTGCGCAATATGCCCTGCACCTGCGGCAGCAAATAGAAGTCGAATTCGAGGTTCTTGAGACCCCAGTCCTTCATCAGCGCGATCTTGAGCCGGTCGAGATCGCCGAGCGGCTTGTGCATGTCGGGTTCTTCGATCTCGACATAGCACATGCGGATGGCCGTATCGCGGGCGATCACCCTGGTGTCGGCATCCTTGCGGATGGTCTGCGCGTTGATGACGGTATCCTGCGGCACGTCGATGACGAGGTCGCCGAGGATTTGTGCCGAGCAGGAGAGGCGGCGCCGTTCAGGCAGGCCGCGCACGCGCTCATAGCGCTCTTCCTTGGGGCCCTTGGCCGAAATGTGGTCGTTGGAGGAGACGATCTTGTGCTTGGCGAAATTGCCTTCCTGCACCTCGACCTGGCACCGCCCACAGGTGGCGCGTCCGCCGCACACGCTCTCGACATAGACGCCAAGCTGGCGCGCTGCATCGAGCACCGGCGTGCCGACAGGAAACCGCCCGCGCTTGCCGGACGGCATGAACAGCACGAGCGGATCGGTAATGTTTGCAGGTGAATTCACGATTGCGCGCTTATCCCCTTGCCATGCGGGCTTCACGGCCGCCACGGCGGCGGCCGCCATTGCCGCCGCCTTCGCCCGGCGCGTTGACAGCGGTCGGAGCGGCAACGGCCTGGCCGCCTTCGGACGGCTTGTAGTCCTTGTAGGTCCTGATCCAGTTGGTGCAGTTCTCGTCGGTGCCGTTGAGCACATTGGCGCCGCGCACGGCTTCCATTTCCTGCGGCCGCACCGGGTTCATGATCGCCGAGGTCATGCCGGCGCCGATCACCATCGGGATGAAGGCGGCGTTGATGCCGTGACGGTGCGGCAGGCCGAAGGAGATGTTGGACAGGCCGCAGGTGGTGTTGACCTTGAGTTCTTCGCGCAGGCGGCGCAGCAAGGCAAACACCTGGCGGCCGGCATCGCCCAGCGCGCCGATCGGCATGACCAGCGGATCGACGACGACATCGTGCGCCGGAATGCCGAAATCGGCGCAGCGCTGCACGATCTTCTTGGCGACGGCGAAGCGCACGTCCGGATCCATCGAAATGCCGGTCTCGTCATTGGAGATGGCGACGACCGGAACATTGTACTTCTTGACCAGCGGCAGGATGGCTTCGAGCTTCTCTTCCTCGCCGGTGACGGAGTTGACCAGCGGGCGGCCCTTGGCGACCTTTAGCGCGGCCTCGATCGCGGCGGTCACCGACGAGTCGATCGACAGCGGCAGGTCAACCAATCCCTGAACGATCTCCAGTGTCTTCACCAACAGTGCCGGCTCGGTCGCGTTCGGGTCGACGGCGGTGACGCCGGCATTGACGTCGAGCATGGTGGCGCCGCAGGCTGCCTGTTCCAGCGCGTCCTTGATGACGGTCTCGAAATTGCCGGCCACCATCTCGGCGGCGAGCTTTTTGCGGCCGGTCGGGTTGATGCGCTCGCCAATCACGCAGAAGGGCTGGTCGAAGCCGATGATGATTTCTCGTGTCGCCGAGGCAACGATGGTCCGGGTCATGAAATCTCTCCGTCGTGATATAAAGAGTTCTTTATATCGTTATCTGATTTTGATCAAGCGATTGGTGGTCGTTCCACGCTCTCAATGCGCGGTCTTCACCATGTCCACCTGGGTTTCGGTAATGTCCTCATGCAAGATGCGGTCGAGCCGGTCGGCGACCATCTGATCGTCGCGACGAATCTCACGCTTCCATGGCTGGCGGCCCTTGAGCACGCCCGATTCATCGACGATCTCGGCGACATATTCCTCCTGGCGGTAGGCCATCACATGGACACCCGAGACGCCTGATATTTCCTTCACCTCGTTGATGATGTCGATGCAGAGCTGCTTGCCTTCCTTCTTCTGGTCCTGGGCGCCCTCGAGCCGCTTGATGACGGCATCCGGGATGTGGATGCCCGGCACATTGGAGCGGATCCATTTGGCCGTCTTGGCCGAGGCGAGCGGGCCGACACCGCACAGGATGAACACCTTCTCGGTGTGGCCGAGATCGCGCGCCTTCTGCATGAACGTCTTGAACATCGGCACGTCGAAGCAATACTGCGTCTGCACGAACTGCGCGCCGGCGGCGATCTTCTTGCCGAGATGGATCGGGCGGAAGTCGAAGGGCGGCGCGAACGGGTTGACGGCCGCGCCGAGGAAGATCTGCGGCGGCGTCGTAAGCTTGCGGCCGGACAGGAACTTGCCGTTGTCGCGCATGATGCGGACGGTTTCGAGCAGCGACATGGAATCGAGGTCGAACACCGGCTTGGCCCCGGGCTGGTCGCCGGCCTGCACGCCATCGCCGGTCAGGCACAGCATGTTGGCGACACCCATGGCGGCACCGCCCAGCACGTCGCCCTGAATGGCGATGCGGTTCTTGTCGCGGCAGGCGATCTGCATGATCGGGGCATAGCCCATGCGGGTCAGAAGCGCGCAGATGCCGACCGAGGACATGTGGCAGTTGGCGCCCGAGGCATCGACGGCGTTGATGGCGTCGACCCAGCCATCGAAGATCCTGGCTCTGTTGTAGACATCCTCGGGATCGGCGCTGTCCGGCGGATTGAGCTCGGTCGTCACCGCGAATTCGCCGCGCCGCAGCACGCGCTCCAGCCGGCCGCGTGAAGAGTGGCCGGGCAGGGGATCGAGCGGCAGGTGAATGCCGTCCGGGTTCTCGTCGCGCTGACGGTCGCTCATGCGGCGGCTCCGGACTTGGCGCTGTCGGCGGCTTCACGGGCTGCCGCCGCCTGCGCGGTGACACGTAGCCAGGCCGAAGTTTCGCGCAACGACTGATCGACCGGCTTCTGCACGGTCAGGATCTTGTCGTTGTTGACCATGTTCTGCGAGCCTTCCCAGGCCTTGACCCAGACGCAAGGCATATCGGGCTCGACCTCGCAATTGCCGTTGGCGCGCACGCCGCCGCATGGGCCGTTGCGCAATTGCTTGGGGCAGTTCATCGGGCACGACATGCCCGTCGACGACAGTATGCACTGGCCGCACATGCGGCAGTCGAACATGAAGCCCTTGACGCGCTTCTCGACGAACTTCACCGGGGCTTCGACGCGGCTGTAGCCGATGCCTTTCCACAGGGGATGCAGCAGCAGGAAGGTATCGGCGAAGCGGGCATAGAACCATTCGAGCAATCGCGAGTGCCGAATAGACCACAGCCTGACCGCAAAGGAGCGCTGCACGCGCCGCTGCGGCGACACGTCGGCCGGCTTGTAGTCGGATTTCGGCGCTGCCTTCTTGACCAATGTGGCCTGGGTAACCGGCTGGACAACCCTTTGGCCATCTTTCACAGGAGTCGTGTCAGACATTTTCTTTGCCACCCGCCTTGACCAGAGCGACCAGCCGCTCGCGGTCATATTTCGCATCGAGCTCGTGAAAGGCCTTTTCGACCTCGGCTTCGAGATCGTCGCCGACCGAGACCGGATCGGCCTTGCGCCATTCGGCGAGATAGTCATCGGTGCCGCCGGCGCCGGTGCGCATGGCGCACATGTCGATCGCCTCGGTGAAGCGCAGCGGCAGTTCGCGCTTGGCGTTCTGCCGGCCCTTCTTGACGATGACCTGGGCAGGGATGTCGCGCCAGTAGACGACGATAAGATCGGCCATGAATTCTCGCTCCTCGAACTTTGGAGCATTGCCGCAAGCCTCGTTGGCCCGCTTGTTATGGGACGACGCGCGCGCATTCAAAAGCGACGCATTTGAATGTCGTAAAATGAAAGGTGCGTTTATTCGTTTCCGGCGTGTGCCGGCGGCGGGCTGGGCATGCCGGAAAGCGGCGTCGCGTCATGCTGGTCCGGACGAGGAAGAGCTACCAGATTCCGGTCCTGAGGCCTGTCCAGAGATAGAACCAGATGGTCGGATGATACCACTGCCGTGACGGCAGGCCCGGATCGATGGTGACGAGCCTGCCAGCCAGGACATCGCGGACCGCCTCAACGCAGATGTCGCGGGAGAATGCGGCCTGCCGCAGCGCATAGTTCGAAATGTTGTCACCGCGTTCGGGTTTGCCGCGCGCCTGCCGCAACGCACCGCCGGTATCGACGCCGGCATCGACCAACAGCACGGTGGTGCCGAAATTCTGCGCATCACCCGATGCCAGCGCCCAGTAGCCGCCGTTCATGCCACGGTATTTGGGCGTGATACCGGCGTGGTAATTGATAACGGGACAAGCGATTTTCGACAGCGTGGCGCGCGTCAGCATCCGGCAGCCGGCGAGAAACACGACGTCCGGCTGGAGCCCTGCGATGGCGTCCAGGCTTTCGGGTGCGTTGGCGGAGGGGACGTGTATGATCGACTGCCCCGGTTTCGGTTCGGGCTGCATGTTCTGCTCGGCGATCATCCTGTCGGCATGACCGGCAAAGAAGCGCTTTCCCAGGCGCGTCAGCACCATCGTGCCCAACTGGCCGATGACGGGGACCCAACCCTGGCGCCGGGCGCGCCTGACCAGCAATTGCTTTTTGGACTCAGGCGCTTCGAGGATGACGTTGACGGGACCCAAACTGTCGGCGATGGCGTTGATGACCGCCCAGATATGCGGCCCGCCTTCGGTGACGACGACGATGTTCGACTTCGGGGATTCCATGGTCGCGATGCACCGCTGGACAAGACGCGGCCGGTTCCGGCCTTGGCGCACGCGATGCTAGGGCGTCCGGGTTAATCCTTGGTGATCAGGCTCCGGGCATCATCAGTCGCGATAATATCTCGGTGGCAACCGCAACCAAAATTAGACGTAACTGATGCTATTTCATGACAATCCATCCGTTGTGGAAGGATATTCCCCCTCGAAATAAATCCCGTCGTTTCAATGGATATGGCTTGTCAGCCGCCGAGAGGATCAATGCTAAAATCAGATCGCGTATTGCCCCGACCTCGGAAGCGCTGAATGCAGCCCTGGCCCTAGGGTGAGGGTTCCCAATATTGTGTTTGCTGTTGTATCCAAACGAAATAATTTCTACGCCGTAGTGGTTTCCATCAGGCTCGTATACAGCAGCAAATTCACCGAAATAGACGCCGTCTTCTCCCAGTTCTACTGCCAGTACTTCATGAGGCTCTTCGTCCACGCCGAGTTGCAGGCCAACAAATCGCGCCTTGCCATTACCCAAAGTAATCCAGTCGAGCACACCCATTGTCAGCACGTCCGCGATTGATGCCAGTGTTCAAGTCGATATGGATGGTAAAGAAATTTTCTGCAAATGGCTAATTTAGTAATCGAGAAATCTCCCAGAGCTTCGGCAATGGTGGTTGCGGTTAACTGGAACAGCATCTTTTCGGGCTGGCGCACAATTTACCCATTCGCGGCAGCCTGTCATCCGTGCCTAATAGCGTCGCGGGACAAAAATCATGGCGCGACGAAATGCGAATCTTGCTCACGGGATCGTCGGGTTGGCTGGGCAGCGCGCTGGCGCCGCGGCTGCGCGGCCTTGGTCATGAGGTGATCGGGATCGATCCGGTGCCCTCGACGGAGACCCAGATTGTCGGCTCGATCGCGGATCGTGAGCTTGTTATACGCACTGTCCGCGACAACCGGATCGAAGCGATCATCCACAGTGGCGCGCTGCACAAGCCCAACATCGAGAATAGCGCCAACAGCGATTTCGTCGCTGCCAATGTGCAAGGCACGCTCAACCTGCTGGATGCGGCGGTGGCAGAGGGCGTCGAGCGCTTCGTCTTCACCTCGACGACGTCGCTGATGATTTCGCAAGCGATACGCGACGGCTTCAAGGGCGGCGCGCGCAAGGCCGCCTGGCTGACGGAGGCGATGTCGCCCGAGCCGCGCAACATCTATGGCGTCACCAAGCTTTCGGCCGAGCATCTCTGCCGCCTCTACCATCTTCAGCACGGCCTGCCGGTGATCGTGCTGCGCACGGCCCGCTTCTTTCCCGAGGCCGATGACATGGCGCATGCGATCGAACAGTCGGACGCCAACACCAAGGCGAACGAGCTGCTGTTTCGCCGGCTGACGGTGGAGGACGCTGCGGCGGCACATATCGCCGCGTTGGAGAAGGCGCCACAACTCGGCTTCGATGCTTTCATCGTCTCAGCGCCGACGCCGTTCCAGCCCAACGACTGCGACGCGCTTATCCGGGACGCGCCATCGGTCGTCGCACGCTATTTTCCGGACTTTCCGGAGCTCTACGCACGAAAACGCTGGACGATGTTTTCCTCTATCGACCGGGTCTATGACGCGTCGCGAGCAAGAGACAGGTTGGGTTTCGTCTGCAGGACGAGCTTTGCCGACGTATTGGCGGCGCTAAGGGCGGAGGAGGGGGCAGCCTGATTGTCAGGGATGTGCCGCGGCACTCGCTAGTCCTGCCGTCAGATCCCCGAAGCCGGTCGCACGCCGCTCATAGGTGAGGCCAAGCAGGGCCGCGGCCCTTTCAGCGACCCTGTCGAGTTCGGGGTCGTTCGTCTGGGCGAGATAGATCAGCTTCTCGTAGTTGCCGAAATAGTCCTTGATCAGCTCCGGGTGCCTGTCGAGGCCGAGCGGCTTCATGAAGAAGGCGTCGAACTGACGGCACAGGAAGTCCGTCATGTAGAAGGACATCATGTCGTCGTCGGCAACCTTCGCGTAGGCTTCCATACCCTGATAGAAGGCGAAGCAATGCGGTCCCGCCATGCGCTCGACTCCGTGCTTCTCCAAGACGCGGTCAAGCAGGCCGCCGGTGCCGCAATCGGCATAGCCGACAAAGATGTGCTCATAACCCTCTGCCTTGGCCTTCTCGATCGCCTTGTCCATGGCCGGCGCGATGCGGTCGGGATAGAAATGAAATTCCGCCGGCAGACATGTCAATTCGAGGTGATCCAGCCCGAGCTGTTCCTTGACGGCCAACACCTCGCGGGCAATCATCCCGCAGGCGATGATAAGCACCTTGTCCGCTTGATTCGGTTTGGTTTTCTGTGTCTTGGCCATGATGGAACCAGTCGAGCCGGCCTTTGTTGCCACGGGGCTAATTTATCTATCGAGGGAGACGCCGTCCATGAACCTGCTACGCGTAGCACCTATTGCCGTTCTTGCCTGTGCCCTGGCCCTTACGGCCTGCGCGAACACCGTCCGCGGCGTCGGCAAGGACGTCAAATCGACGGCCAGGGCGGTCAAGGACACCGTCACCAAACCCTGAGCCGCAGCCTTCCCGATCATCTGGGAACAAAAAAGCCGCGCTGCAAGGCGCGGCTTTTTGCCTTGTTTTTGTTATGCAATTCTCGGTTATGTTCCAATTGTTGCTTATCCGAGGATCGAGTTGACGCCAGCAGCAAGTTCGGCGGAATCGTCTCCGCGCGGGAACAGGTGCGAATAGACGTCACCAGTGATGGCCACAGAACTATGTCCCATTCTCTCTTGAACGGTTTTCAATGGCAAGCCGAGGCCGCCATCCGCAGGCCTGTTGATTAGCCATGATGCGAAGAAGTGCCGCAGGGCGTGCATTCCATACTTGGCCTTCCCGTCCTTGTTTGTGACACCGGCCACGACCTGTGCGGGATTGTAACCGCGCTGCACGATGTTGGAAAGCCGCTCGACGTTGCCGCTTCCATTCGGGAACACCAGATCGCCTTTCGGGCATTCTTTCCGCCATGCATCCAACGCAGCCGCAACGGGCGAGGGGAGCGGCACGGTTCGAAAGCCTGCCTCTGACTTCGGCGGGCCAATCTGGTTGAAGCGGTCGGCACGCTGTCTGACATGGATGTTGGCGGCCTCGATGTCCACCCACCGGAGACCGCGTAACTCTAACGCGCGCAAGCCGCAGAAGGCTGCCACCATCAATAGCGGGCGCCAGCGGCCAGTGGCTTCAGCCAGTATGCCCTTCACCTCCTGCCGTGTTGGAATGTCCACGCCAACGACGACCTTGCCTTTGGCGCGCCGCGCACCGGCACCGTCGCGATATTCAGGCTAGCCAAGCGATATGACGTTAGTAGCAATGGTGTCGTCGGCGGCATTGGCGGTGCTGCAAGTTATTTCCCCGGATCGGTAGCAGGCACGACCGCGACAGGTGGCGAATATGCTTAACTACGCAACTGCAACCTGACCCTCTACCGGTTGTTGAACTAGATGGCCGTTGGCGCTAGTCCTGTGGGATGAAACGGAAGAATCTTGATATTGAACTGCTACGCGGCTTCGCCGTTGCGATCACGATGGTTGCGCACTTCGTCGTCATTGTACCTGAGTGGGCGGATTGGACCGGCTACTTTTGGCTAGGCGGGGGAGTGGACCTATTTTTTGCAATCTCTGGGTTTCTGATTACAGGAATTCTTATCCGGGACATAGACCCAGCCAAGTTCTGGGCAACCGGCTACCAATTCTGGAGACGAAGGTTCTACAGGTTGTTTCCGGCGGCTTTCTTCTGGGGCGCGGCAGTCGTCGCACTTGGAAGCGTTTTCAACTCTTTTGGCAGCTTTGGCGAAGGCAATGGGCTGCTTGATAGCTGGGTCGCAGCGCTATTCAATCTGGAAAACTTCTACATCTACGCATGTGTCAATCAGTGGATGGGAACGTACAATCCCTCGCCTCTGTGGCCCTACTGGAGTCTGTCCCTGGAGGAGCAATTCTATCTGGCTGCGCCATTTGTGCTGGCGTTCGTAGGCGTACGTTGGTGGCTTCTGGTCGCGTGTCTGGCGCTCGCATTTTTGCAAGTCCTCACTGCTCGTCAGTTTGGGAACCTTCTATGGTTTGTTCGGACTGATTCGCTGCTTTTCGGATGCTCCATCGCGCTCGCATGGTCGTTATGGCCTGCGATCATGTCGCGCATAGCGGCCCTGCGACTCTCGATCTTGCAATCTGGGCTGGCTGCCGCCTCGGTCTTGCTTATCGTGACGGCGCGGCCCGCGCTTTCTCCCTATTTCATGGGATTCGTAGCCCTGAGCGCCGGATCTATAGTGCTGCTTGTTTCGGCTGACAGGCAGGCACTCACCGGTTCGGCGTCGATGCGAGCCCTGGCAGTCTACGTCGGCAGCCGGTCTTATTCGCTGTATCTCGTTCATCAACCTGCTTATGCACTTATCAAAGAGGTTAGCCTAAGTGCGGGGCTGCCTCTCTCCAGCGTGTCGGCGCAGATTGGGGGAACGATTGTCGCAGTTGGGCTCAGTTTTGCTGTGGCTGAATTCTCATACTTGGTTGTTGAGAATCCAGCACGGCAATGGGGGGCGAAACGAGCACAAAGAAGGTATCCTCGTATCGAGACCGAGGTTGCTTAAAATGCGCAGGCCGGCAACTAGTGAAACACGCTATTTATGGCCTAAGTCGTTGATTTTATTGCAAATCTGCTAGGCTGAAGCGCGGACGTTGTGCTTGCGCTTCATGTAGTCCTTGGCGGTCTCGACCGCCACCGCGGCATCGCGGCAATAAGCGTCTGCGCCCACAGCCTTGCCGAACTCCTCGTTGAGCGGCGCGCCGCCAACCAGTACGACATAGTCGTCGCGGATGCCCTTTTCCTTCATCGTGTCGATGACGACCTTCATATAGGGCATGGTGGTGGTGAGCAGCGCCGACATGCCGATGATATCGGGCTGATGCTGCTCGATCGCATCCAGATACTTCTCGACCGCGTTGTTGATGCCGAGGTCGATGACGTCGAAGCCGGCGCCTTCCATCATCATGCCGACGAGGTTCTTGCCGATGTCGTGGATGTCGCCCTTGACGGTGCCGATCACCATCTTGCCCTGCTTGGGGGCGCCGGTGGCGGCGAGCAGCGGGCGCAGGATGAACATGCCGGCCTTCATCGCATTGGCGGACAAAAGCACCTCGGGAACGAACAGGATGCCGTCGCGAAAATCCTCGCCGACGATGCGCATGCCTTCGACAAGCGCTTCGGTTAGCACCTTATAAGGCGCCCAGCCGCGCTCGAGCAGGATGCGCGTGCCTTCCTCGATCTCTTCCTTCAACCCGTCATAGAGGTCGTCGTGCATCTGCTGCACCAACTCGTCGTCGGAAAGTTCAGAAAGGATGATCTCGTCGTCGGACATTTTTTACCCAGCTCCCTACGGCATCGCGACTGTGTCGCAAGGCACAAAATATTAGCGTTCATACCTAACCCGCAACGGGTGTGTATCCATAGCTGATTTGCGACTTCCCGCAAAAGGAAAGCGACTGGAAAATCTATTGGTTTTCTTGTCGATTTTGCGACAGGCGTTGGCGCGGACGGGCCGTTTCGAATAGGGTGCATGGCTACGATCCGGCGAAAGCCGCGCCATGCGGCCCCAACGGTTATGGACCAGCAATAGGCAGGCCAGGTCATATTCAGGCCAGGCCATATTCAGGGAAGAGCGATCATGAGCGAACACGCGGCAGTCGACCAGGAAGCGTCAAACGCGCGGCGTGGGCGCGGTGCCAGCGGCGGAGCAGCGGCCAGGCGCGCGGCGCGCTCCGGCGGCGGGCCAGGCACGCAGCTCACCTACATCAAGCGCAAGATCAACGTCTATGAGGTGCTCAACGAGGAAGGGCTGGCCCTGATCGAGAAGAACACCGATACGGTGCTCGAGGAAATCGGCATCATCTTCCGCGACGATGCCGAGGCGCTGCAGCTCTGGAAAGAGGCCGGCGCCGACGTCAAGGGCGAGCGCGTCCATTTCCCGAAAGGTCTCTGCCGCTCGCTGCTGAAGACCGCGCCATCCATTTATACCCAGCATGCCCGCAATGCCGAGCGCTCGGTGCAGATCGGCGGCAATGCCACGGTGTTCGCACCGGTCTATGGCCCGCCCTTCGTGCGCGACCTCGATGGCGTCAGGCGTTATGCCACGATCGAGGATTTCCAGAATTTCGTAAAGCTCGCCTATATGGCGCCGTCGATCCACCATTCGGGCGGCACGGTGTGCGAGCCGGTCGACGTGCCGGTCAACAAGCGCCATCTCGACATGGTCTACGCGCATATCAAATATTCCGACAAGCCGTTCATGGGCTCGGTGACCGCGCCGGAGCGCGCCGAGGACACGGTGGCGATGGCCAAGCTCGTCTTCGGTGACGACTTCGTCGAGAACAACACGGTGCTGACCAGCCTGATCAACGCCAACTCGCCGATGGTGTTCGACGAGACCATGCTGGGCGCGCTGAAGGTCTATTCGCGCCACAACCAGGCCTGCATCGTCACGCCGTTCATCCTGGCCGGCGCAATGAGCCCGGTGACGGTCGCCGGCACGTTGACGCAGGTTCTGGCCGAGGTGCTGGCCGGCGCCTCGTTCACGCAGCTGATCCGGCCGGGCGCGCCGGTGCTGTTCGGCACATTCGCCTCGTCGATCTCGATGCAGTCGGGCGCGCCGACCTTCGGCACGCCGGAGCCGTCATTGGTGTCTTACGGTGCAGCCCAACTCGCCCGCCGTCTCGGCCTGCCGTTCCGTACCGGCGGCTCGCTGTGCGCCTCGAAAGTCCCGGATGCGCAGGCGGCCTATGAAAGCGCCAACACGCTGAACTCGACCATTCTTGCCGGTACCAACTTTGTCCTTCATTCGGCCGGCTGGCTCGAGGGCGGGCTGGCCTCCTGCTACGAAAAATTCATGATGGACATCGACCAGCTCGGCATGCAGCAGAAATTCTGCGAAGGCGTCGACCTGTCCGAAAACGGCCAAGCCATGGACGCCATCCGCCAGGTCGGCCCGGGCAGCCATTATCTCGGTTGCGACCACACCCAGGCCAATTTCCAGACGGCGTTCTACCGCTCCAGCATCGCCGACAACAACTCCTATGAGCAGTGGCTGGCCGAGGGTGAGAAGACCGCGCCGCAGCGTGCCAACGATCTCGCCCGCCGTTGGCTGGAAAGCTATGAAGCGCCGCATCTCGACCCGAGCATCGACGAAGCGCTGAAGGACTTCATCGCCAGGAAGAAGGGGTCGATGCCCGACGCCTTCACTTGAAAGGAGCCCGAGTCAGGCGGGGCTAAAGTCGCCAACATCATCCACAAGGAAGTCTGGCGGAGCGCTTTCTCCGATCCGGACAAGAAGGGATGAGTCTGTGCGCGGCATGATCGAGGAGATCGCGGCCGCGCTTGGCGCCCACGGACTCATCCTGCGCGGCGGCTTTGTTTTTCCCGATGATGAGGATGTTCCTCGTAGCGCCTCGGGCGCTGGCGCAAGGTCCGTCCTGCTCGTAGGTCAGGCGGGTGCGGCACCCTGGCCGCATTTCCTGCGCTGGCGCCAAAAACAGCCGCGGGCAGTCGCCAATCCGCTCGATACGTGGTCACGCGACGTGATCGGTGCGGTCGCGGAAAAGTTTGGTGCCCGCGCCGTCTCGCCCTCCGACCGTCCCTATCTGCCATTCCAGCAATGGGCGATGCGGGCAGAGGGGCTAAAACCGTCGCCGCTCGGTATTCTCATGCATCCGCGATACGGGCTTTGGCATGCCTATCGCGGCGCGCTGCTTTTCGCGGACGAAATCGCACTTCCAGAAGTCCGCGAGGCTCCGCATCTCTGTGATACCTGTGTCGACAAACCCTGCCTGAAATCCTGCCCGATCGATGCCTATTCCGCGGAAGGGTTCGCCTATCAGGCCTGCCTGGCGCATGTGCGGGGAGCAAATGGCGAGCCCTGCCGCAGCGGCGGTTGCCTCGACCGCTACGCCTGTCCCTACGGCGCGTCCTATCGTTATCCGCCGGAGGTCCAGGCCTTCCATATGGCGAGCTTCATGCGCTAGCGGCACGCCGCCGGCGGCAAAGATGCCGGCGAATGCACGAAAAGCACTTGCCACATACACCCCCGTGGCTCCTCTGCGGGGAATATGCGTCGTGGCCGGCCGATACGCTTTTGTGAACGCCGCCCGTCAGCCTGGCCTTGCCCTTCCAACCGGCGCCGATATGTATGTGCCACGATCAGAAGGGACCCGGCCATGGCGAAACGCAATATCGAGATAAAGACCGGCGATGGTGTCGCAAGAGCAGGGCTGTTCCGCTCGTCCGCCGCCTCACCGACCAAGGCCGGGGTCATCCTCTATCAGGACGCTTTCGGTCCGCGACCGGCGCTCGACGATATGGCTGAGCGGCTGGCGGGCGAGGGCTATGCGGTGCTGGTTCCCGATCTTTTTTATCGCAACGCGCCCTATGGTCCGTTCGATGCCAAGACCGCCTTCGCCGACGAGAAGACCAAGGCAGCGCTGATGGCGCTGGTCACCGGCACGACGCAGGAGATGACCATCAGCGACAGCGCCGCGTTTCTGGACGCTCTTGCCGCCGAAGGTGCCACCGGCCCGCTCGGCACCGTCGGCTATTGCATGGGCGGTGCGCGGGCGCTCAACGCGGCTGCGAGCTACCCGGACAGGATCAAGGCCGCCGCCAGTTTCCATGGCGGCAATCTTGCGAGCGATGCCGCCGACAGCCCGCACCGCAAGGCGGCCGCCATCAAGGCGCGCATCTATGTCGGCATGGCGGGTGTCGACCGGAGTTTTCCGCCCGAACAGTCGACGCGGCTGGAGGAGGCACTGCGGAATGCCGAAGTCGACCACACGATCGAGAACTATGTCGGCATGGCGCATGGCTGGTGTGTGCCGGACCATAGCGTCTATGACGAAACTGGCGCCGAGCGGCATTGGAGGCGGTTGACGGCGCTGTTTGCGGAGACGCTGGTGTAGAGCTTTCTGCCGGGGAAGGCGCTCGGCGAGGCCGAGAAAACCTTCGAGATCTCGCTCCGCCCCTCATGGGCCCTTCGGGCACCTCCCCGTTCACGGGGAGGGGAAGAACGACCTCACAAAAAATCTTTCCACGATCCCAAGGATTAGCCATTAGCCTTCGTCCAACAGGCAAATGATGGCGATGATGCTGGATGAGAGCGAAGCCTCCGACGCCGAACTGATCAGGCGGGCGAAGGGCGGAGACCGGGGGGCCTTCGGCAAATTGCTGGAGCGTCACTACGACTTCGTCTATCGCGCCGCTTATCGCTGGTACGGCAGGAAGGCCGATGCCGAGGATATCGCCCAGGAAGTCTGTGTCCGGCTCGGCCGGGCGATCCGCGACTATCGCGGCGACGGCGCCTTCACGACCTGGCTCTACACCATGACGATGAACGCGGCGCGCGACATGATACGCAAGACCGCGCGCGAAACGGTGAAGACCGAAGCCTACGGTGTTCATGCGCTGATTTCCGGCGAGGCCTCGGCCGAACCGGAAGACCCGTCCGAGGCCCTGTGGGTGGCGGTGCGGCGGCTTCCGGACAAGCAGCGCGATGCCGTGCTGCTTGTCTATGGCGAGGGCTTGAGCCACGCGGCCGCCGCCGAGGCGATGGCGATCTCGGAGACGACGGTTTCCTGGCACATCCATGAAGCGAAGAAACGGCTGAAAACGCTGATGCGCTCGGCCGGGGAAGTGTGACCATGGTCGACGACAACGAACTCAGAAAGCTGCGCGACACAGCAGTACCGGCGCCGGGCGAGAGCGCGAAGGCACGCGCCTTCGAGGCCGCCATGCGCGCATACGAACAGGAAAATATTTCGACAGCCACCCAAGGATCGATTGGCGGTCTTCGTCTCACAGAGCGAGCACAAAAGCTCTGGAGCGAAATCATGCAAAAGAAACTCATCGCCACGCCGGCCCTTGCCGGGCTCGTCGCCCTGCCGATCGCCGGATACGCCGCCTTCCATCTGCTGAGGGAGCCGTCGCCGTTTAGCGGCGACCAGAAGGTCACCGAGACGCTTGCCGACAAGCCGGCGTCAGTGAAGCCGCTGGCCAAGCAGGCGCCGAGAGATCAGCCGATCAACGAGCCGCTCGCGGCCACGGTGCCGACGACGGACAAGAAAGCCGGCGCGGATGTCGAAAGCCGCGATGCCGCCGATGTGCTTGTGGCGCCGCCCCCACCGCCGAAGCCCGAATCCACCGCTGCCGGATCGGCACAGCAGAGCGCTCAGGAGCGTGGCGTTCTGGCAGAGCCCGCGCCGGCACCGCTTCCGCTGAACAATACCGCTGGCGCGCCCAGCGCCTCGCGGGTAGCCCGCATGCAGGCTGGCGAGTCCAAACTGATGGTGCGGCAGCCGGCCATGGCGCCGGCCGATCAGATTGCGCCGCAAGGGGAAAACCGCAATCGCATCGAGGACTTCAAGACCAACCCCATTCACGCCGCGGCGGAGGATCCGGTCTCGACCTTCTCGATCGACGTCGACACCGCCTCCTATTCCTTCGTGCGCCGTTCGCTGAAGGAAGGGGCCTTGCCGCGGGCCGACACGGTCCGTGTCGAGGAGATGATCAACTACTTCCCCTATGACTGGAAGGGTCCTGACTCGGCGTCTACACCGTTCAATTCGACCGTCAGCGTCATGCCGACGCCGTGGAACGCGCACACCAAGCTGATGCATGTCGCCATCAAGGGGTTCGACATCAAGCCAACCGAACAACCGAAGGCCAATCTGGTGTTCCTGATCGACGTCTCGGGCTCGATGGATGAACCCGACAAATTGCCGCTTCTGCAGTCGGCCTTCCGGCTGCTGGTCAACAAGCTCAAGCCGGACGACACCGTATCGATCGTCACCTATGCCGGTGATGCGGGCACCGTCCTCGAGCCGACCAAGGCATCCGAAAAGGACAAGATCCTCAATGCTATCGACAAGCTGACGCCCGGTGGTAGCACGGCTGGCGAGGCGGGCATCAAGGAGGCCTACAGGCTGGCGCAAAAATCCTTCGTCAAGGACGGCGTCAACCGGGTGATGCTGGCCACCGATGGCGACTTCAATGTTGGCCAGAGCGACGACGACGACCTGAAGCGCCTGATCGAACAGGAACGCAAGACCGGCGTCTTCCTGTCGGTGTTCGGCTTCGGCCACGACAATCTGAACGACCGGATGATGCAGACCATCGCGCAGAACGGCAACGGCACCGCCGCCTATATCGACACACTGGCCGAGGCGGAAAAAGTCTTGGTCGAGGATGCCTCCTCGACGCTGTTCCCCATCGCCAAGGACGTGAAGATCCAGGTCGAGTTCAATCCGAGCAAGGTCTCGGAATACCGCCTGATCGGCTACGAGACCCGGGCGCTCAACCGTGAGGATTTCAACAACGACCACGTCGATGCCGGCGATATCGGCTCGGGCCATTCGGTCACCGCGATCTATGAGATTACGCCCAAGGGCAGCGGTGGCGAGCAGATCGATCCGCTGCGTTACGGTCAGGCCACGGTCAACAATGGCGGTGTCGCCAACGCGGACGAGTATGCCTTCGTCAAGATCCGCTATAAGCTGCCGAACGAGGACGTCTCGAAGCTGATCACCACGCCGGTGACCTCGGCCAACGAGGTGTCGTCGTTCGACCAGGCGGGCACCGACCAGCGCTTCTCGGTCGCGGTCGCGGCCTTCGGCCAGAAGTTGCGCGACGAGGATGCGACCGCGAAGTTCGGCTACGACAAGATCATGGAGATCGCCACTGCCGCCCGGGGGCCCGACCCGTTTGGGTACAGGTCCGAGTTCCTCTCGCTTGTGCGCCTTGCCTCGGCGCTGGGCGGTAACCGGTAGTGGCAATACGGCCGGTTTTCTTCAGATTATGGGATCGTTCCGACAGCGGAAATCGGCCCACGAGCGGGTGAGGCAGGCCGGCGAGGGGATATTCCCTTGCCGGCCTTTTTTCGCGGAATGGTCCAGTTCGTTAAATTGCGCGGCATTTCCGGTACCGGATCGCAACCCCCTGCTTGCTAAACCCGTCATGTCCACGGGCTTGAGGGAGCCGGAATTGCAGATCAGAACGTTCGTCAGTTCGATACCACCGGCACGGGACGCTTTGGCGGTTTCATCAATCCCGTCGGCCGAATCCAGACGCATCAGCGATGATGTCGCGCAGGCGCGCCACACCGCTATGTCGGCGCTGACCAATGATCGTTTTCGCGCCATGCTGGAACAGATCACGGACCCCGCCACGTCGGGTGCGCTGATGACGATGCGCGGCGATAGTGTCGTCGACTTCAAGTCGGCGCAGTCAAGCTACGCCGACTACAGCGAATAAACCGAGAGATATCAGGTCCGGCTGCGACGCCGCTCGCGGCGGGCTTCGCTGGTCTCGGCGGTGTTTTCCGTCGCCACCTTGTTGCGCATCGGGCCGATACGCTCGACGATCTTCTCAACCGTCGGGCGATCCGCCTTGGTGTGAGCATCGAGCGCCTTGCGCATGGCGGCAAGATGCTGGAACGAGGTGCCGCAGCAGCCACCGACAATCTTTGCCCCGGCGTCGACGGCGAGGCGCACATAGTCGGCCATCAGTTCGGGCGTGCCGGAATAGTGGATTTCGGTGCCGCGGAATTCGGGAATGCCGCAATTGCCCTTGACGATCACAGTCGCCTCCGGCTTCGCGTCGGTCATGTCGAGCAGCGACGCCAGGATATCGGAGGCGCCGACGCCGCAATTGGCGCCGACGCCGAGCGGGGCCTCGGAAAGGCCATCGACGACGCCGTGTATGTCTTTCGGCAGCAGGCCCATCATGGTGCGCCCGGCAGTGTCGAAGGAGCCGGTATAGGTGTAGGGCAGACCGACGCGGATGGCGGCTTGCGCCGCGGCGCGAATCTCGTCGGGCGCCGACATGGTCTCGATCCAGGCGACTTCGGCGCCACCTTCCTTGAGGCCTTCGATCTGCTCGGCGAAGGCATCGACCGCCTCGTCATAGGTCATGGCGCCAAGCGGCACCAGCAGTTCACCCGTCGGGCCGACGGAGCCCGCAACAATCACCCTGCGGTCGGCCTGGTCGGCGACAGCGCGGGCGATTTCGGCGGCGCGCTTGTTCAGCGCATGCACGCGGTCCTGCGCGTGGTGCAGCTTCAGCCGGTGGCGGGTGCCGCCAAAGGAATTGGTGAGGATGATGTCGGCGCCGGCATCGACGAAATTCTGGTGCAGGCTGGTAATGGTGTCGGGCGCCGTCTCGTTCAGCAGTTCCGGCGCCTCGCCGGCCTCCAGTCCCATGGCGAACAAATTGGTGCCCGTGGCGCCATCGGCCAAGAGCACGCCCTTTTCAGCCAGAAGTGCGTCGATCGGGTTGGTGGTCGTCATCGGATTGGCTTTCGTGTTCTGAATTCGAATAAGGATATAAAGAAGTCTTTATGTCTAGTCAATGAAATAGCAACCGGACCATCGCTCAGGCGGTTGCCATTCCTCACGCCGCTTAGACAGAGCCTGATGCGAACGGCATGCCGGCCAGATTGCGCGCGAAGGCAGCGGCCTCATGCGGGTTGACGTCGGCGGCACGGATCAGATTGTCGAAATGCCGGGTCAGTGCCTGCACCGGCTGAGTGGCGTTCAGCACCACATACATGTCGCCGACATAGATGGCGGCGCGATAGGGGCCGAAGATGGTCAGCGGGATCGAATAGCGCATGCGGCCGTCATAAAGAAACAGGCGAAAGGTCGGGTAGAGGTCGTCGAGCAGTGTCGCCATATGGGTAAGCTGCTGCTGACGGTCGGCCGCGGGGAAACGGTCCCACACGCCGAGGCCGCGTGCGAAGATCTCCAGCGTGTGACGCGGCATGCAGACTTCCATGTCGGTTTCCGGGCGCCGATTGTATTCGATGCGGTATCGGGTCTCGCTGGCCTGTGCCAGACGGCTCCTGTTGGTGATGTTGGCCTCGTAATCGACGAGCGCGTGGGTTCGCAGGAGATCGGGAATGCCGGCCGGCACATAGCGGATTTTGGTGCCCGCGGCTTCAGCGAACCATTTGGCGAGCAGCGTGCGGTCGAAACCGTCCGGCGCTTCCTCGATCTCCAGGCTTTCGCGGATTTCACCAGTGACGCCTTCGTCCTGGCTGAGGCCAAGCAGCCAGTCCAGCGATACCTTGAATTCGGCTGCTATGTTGAGCAGCGTTTCGGCCCTCGGCAGGCGTGTCGAGGCGCCCGACATGAGCTGCGACAGAGCCGACCGGTCGATGCCGACGGCTGTCGCGAATGCCGACTGGTTCAGGTCCGAGCGTGTCAGGAGCAGCTTCAGGCGCTCCCGAAAAATCGTCGACAAGTCGCGTTTATCCATCCTATCGCTCCTTGCTTCGGAAGGAAAAATTTGCGCCGAAAGAGCCTTATGGGGACTTTAGGCGTAAACGAATCCCTAAGACTGTTTACAATGTACAACATATGCGGCCAAAAATGCGCAGACGCAACATTTTGTACACTTTGTCGCGTTGAGTGGAATCATCTCTCCTGACACAATGCTGTCAGGAACCAGTTGGGGTTCCGGCGACTGAGGGACAGTGGTCGATAGCATGGCAGGCAAGAGCATCAAGCGACGCAGTACACCGGCCATCGAATGGCCTACGGTGGTCCTCGCTTTCTTCTGTTACGGAACATGGCTTGCCACCGGCTTCCTGCTCTGGCCCTCCTATCCCATCCTGGCGCTCGTCATGCTCGGTTTCACCTTGGCGTTGCAGTCGTCGATCATGCACGAAGTGCTGCATGGCCATCCGACGCGCAGCGCGTTGATCAATGAAGCTTTCGTCTTCCTGCCGATCGGTCTGGTCTGGCCGTTCCGCCGCTTCAAGACGCTTCATTTGCGCCACCATGCCGATGAGCGGCTGACCGATCCGCTCGACGATCCGGAAAGCTACTATCAGGCGCTGTGGCAGCATGACGAACTGCCGCCGACGATGAAATTCCTGCTCAAGATTAACAATACGATGGCTGGCCGCTTTTTCCTCGGCCCGTGGCTGTCCTGCATCGGCTTCTTCATCGACGACGCCAAGCATGCAATGGCCGGCGACAAGGTGGTCCGCAAAGCCTGGCTGCTGCATGCCATCGGTCTCGCCGTCGTGGTGCCGATCGTGCAGTTCGGCTTCGGCATTCCGCTGTGGCTTTATATTTTGGCGCCGGTCTGGCTCGGCCAGTCGCTGATCGCGATCCGCACCTTTGCCGAGCATCAATGGTCCGAGCACCCGGAAGGCCGCACCGTCATCGTCGAGCGCTCGCCGCTGTCGTTCCTGTTCCTCAACAACAACCTGCACTTCGTGCATCACAAGAGCCCCACCGTTGCTTGGTATCGGCTGCCGAAACTGTTTCGCGACCGCCGCGACGACTGGCTGCGGATGAACAACGGCTATGCCTATCCGAACTACTTCGCGCTGATCAAATCCTATGCCTTCAAGGCCAAGGAACCGATCGTGCATCCTGTCCTGCGGCGCGCGCCTGAGCACGGCCGGGCGTTCAAGCCACGCATCCGGGCCCGCAATATCAATGGGCTCGGCACCGCGCCGGTGCCCGCCGAGCCGCCCAAGGAATAGTTCCTGGACAGCCCGGGATCCGTGTCGCCCAATTCTGATTGGGCGCCGTGTTTCTGCGATCCTTTCTCCAGACATGGTGATTGAGTGCCGGCATGAGCAAATTTGTTGCTGCTTTGCCTATGTATGACTGGCCAGAAGCACTCAGCGAGGTCGATGCCCAATGGGCTCAGTTGCGCGAGGCCTTCCGGCAAAGAGGCATTGATGCGCCGAAAACCATCGTGCGGCGCAATGGCGATTTGCCGCCGGTTCCGGGCGGCATACGCGATGCCCTGGGAGCTTTGATTGCACCGGACCCGGCGACATTGCCGGTGGACGAACTCGATTTCCACGAGATATGGCTGCACCCGGCGCTGCTGTTCGCGCAGGCTTGCTGGGGGCCAATGGAGCTTGGGCTGTCGAGCCATGTGCAGGTGGTCGGCCAGCCGAGCTACGACGCCTATGAGGGCGGGCAGGGCGAGCTTTATTCGAGCGCACTGGTGATGCGGGCAGGCGAGGGGCCGGAGGTGCGGTCACCCGCGGACGGTATGGCCTTGCTGCCGCTCGATGTCATCCGGGGCAAGCGCTTCACCTTCAACAGCCTGGATTCCATGTCGGGCATCATCGCGCTGACGCGCGATCTGCAGGCGGCTGGCGAAAGTCTCGATATCTTTTCATCGCGCAGCGAAAGCGGTGGCCATCGCGGCTCGATCGTTGCTGTCGCCGAGGGCAGGGCGGATGTCGCCGCGATTGATTGTGAAAGCTGGGCGCTGGCGCAGCGTTTCGAGCCGGCTGCGCGCAAGGTCGTGACCGTCGGCTGGACTGCACGACGCAGAGGCTTGCCCTTCATCACCGCTAGGACGACGCCGGAAACGACAGTCCGGGCCATGCGCGACGCTCTTGCCGAACTAGCCGAGCAGCCTCGCATCCAACGGGTAGGTTGAAAGCTGCTCGTTGCCGCTTTCGGTGATCAGGATCTGCTCTTCGATCTTGACGCCGTCATGGCCACCGAGCCTGCCGATATAGCTTTCCACGCACAAAACCATGCCGGGTTCGAGCACACCGTCCGGTGTATCCGGCGTCCAGTCGCCGGCATGGGGCAGGGTCGGGTATTCGTCGGCGAGGCCAACGCCGTGGTAGAGCACGCCATAACGGGTCGGGAAACAGTCGCCCGGCGGCACCGCCGAGCGTTCGACAAGGTCGCGGAACGAGATGCCCGGCTGCATCAGTTCGGTGTTGTGCTCGATCTGGGCGGCGGCGATGCGGAACAGGTCGCGCTGTTCGTTGGTCGGCTTTGTATCGCCGCACAGCCATGTGCGGGAGAGATCGGCGCAGAAGCCGTAGGGGCCAACGAGGTCGGTGTCGAAGGCGACGAGGTCGCCGTCTTCGATAATGCGCGACGAGCATTCCTGGAACCATGGATTGGTGCGCGGGCCCGACGCCAGCAGCCGTGTCTCGATCCATTCGCCGCCGCGCGCGATGTTGCCGCGATGCAGTTCCGCCCACAATTCGTTTTCGGAGATGCCGGGCTTCAGCGCCTGCTCCATCTCACCCATCGCCGCCTCGCAGGCGACGATGGCCCGGCGCATTGCAAGAACCTCATCCGGCGATTTGATCAGCCGGGCATTCTCCATCACCGCTTCGCCATTGCCAATGGAAACACCAAGGCGTGCGAGTTCCTCGACGCCTTCCGGGTTGATGTGATCAACCGCGATGCGGCTGTTACCGCCGCCGTGCTCCCTGACCAGATCAGCGATGCCGGCGGCCCAGCGGCGGACCTTCTGCTCGGTCAGGTCGCCGCTGTAGAGATACATCCATGACACCGCCGGCCGTACCTCGTCGACGACGCCGGAATGGTCGGACAGGTGTTCGCAGGAAAAATAATCGAACAGCACCACCGGCCCTTCGGTAGCGAGGAAACAATGCCGCGTCGGGTTGTGCGCCACCCAGAGCTGCATGTTGGTCGAGTCGGTCGCGTATCGGATGTTGACGGGGTCGTAGAGCAGCGCACCGGCATAACCGCGACGCTTCAGCTCGGCGCGGATGCGCTCGAGCCGGTATTGGCGCATCGCCGGCAGATCGGGGGCGGCAATGCCTGCCGCCGCCCATTCCGCTTCAGCCTGGGCGCCATAGCCCAGCACATGCTGGTTGAGCGAAGCCGCCTTCTCACGGGAGGCTTCGCGCAGCGCCTCGATCGAGCCCGGTTCGAACGGCATGATCTTGCGATGGCGGCCGAAGCTTCCCTTTGGCGCCGCGCCGTCCATGGCCGACCCTCAGGTCCGCATCTTCTCGCCGCTCGGGTCGAAAGGCGCTTCGACATTGATGCGGGCAGGACGCCGGTGTCCAAGGATCTCGATCTCGAACAGCCCGGCGCTTTCGTCCTCGGCCAAGGCCGCCGGCACGTAGCCCTGCGCCATCGACTTCTGGACGTAATGCGCGTAGCCGCCCGACGTCACCCAGCCAACCACGCGCCAGTCGCCGTCGACGATGCCGCGCACGGCGGACGCGCCTTCGGCAGCCTTGGAGCCGCGTACTTCCTTGCCTGAGGTGTCGAAGCGCGGTGCGCCATAGCCATGCGGCTTTTCCACCGTGCCATAATCCTTGCTGACCTTGGCCCAGATCGGCTCGTCGCCCATCACGTCGGCGTCGGCAGCATCGACGATGAAGGAGACGCGGCGCAGCTTTGGTCCTTCCGCCTGTTCCTTGGCGGCTGCCTCGCGGCCGATGAAGTCGTTCTTTTCGAGCTTGATGAAGCGGTCCATCGAGCCTTCCAACGGGCCGTAGATCGGGCGCAACTCGCGGAACCAGGTGGGGAAGTTCTTTTCCAGGCGCATCGACAGCAAAGCGCGCATGCCGAAATCGACCAGGCCGAACTCTTCACCGGCGTCCTTAATCGCCTTGTAGACAAGACGCTGGTAGGCGGGCGCCATCCAGATTTCGTAGCCGAGATCGCCGGTGTAGGTGATGCGGTTGACCATGCAAGGCGCACCGCCGACCGCCATCTCACGGAAGTCCATGAAGCGGAAGGCCTTGGTCGAGATGTCGACATCGACCAGCTTCTGCAGCAGGTCACGCGATTTCGGTCCGGCGATCGAAAGGCCGACGAGCGTCTGGTCGAAGCGGTGAATACGCACCTCCGACCCCTTTGGGCCGTCCTTCGGCAGGTGCTTCTCGAACCAGCGCATGTGGTATTTCTGGGCGGCCGACGAGCCCCAGATCATGAAGCGGTCTTCTGCGGCCTTGGCGATGGTGAAGTCGCCGATCAGTTTGCCGAACTCGTTGATCATCGGCGTCAGCACGATGCGGCCGATCTTCGGCATGCGGTTGGTCATCAGCCGGTTGAGGAAGTCTTCCGCGCCCGGTCCCGACACCTCGTATTTGGCGAAGTTGGCGATTTCGGTAACGCCGACACGCTCACGCGTGGCGCGCACTTCCTCGCCGATCGGCCCAAAGTCGTTCGAACGGTGGAAGGAGACGATGTCCTTGGGCTCCTTGGCCTTGGGCGCGAACCAGAGCGGGGTTTCCAGCCCCCACGAGTCGCCCATGACCGCGTTGTTGGCGAGCATGGTGTCGTAGAGCGGCGTCGTCTGCGCCGGGCGCGCCGCCGGCAGTTCCTCGTTGGGGAAGCGGATGGAGAAGCGGCGCGAATAGTTTTCGCGCACCTTGGCGTTGGTGTAGCGCAGGCCGGCCCATTCGCCGAAACGCGCGACATCCATGCCCCAGACGTCGAAGCCGGGATCGCCATGGACCATCCAGTTCGACAGAGCGAGGCCAACGCCGCCGCCCTGGCTGAAGCCGGCCATGACGGCGCAGGCGCACCAGAAATTGGTCAGGCCCTGCACCGGGCCGACCAGCGGGTTGCCGTCGAGCGCGAAGGTGAAGGGGCCGTTGATGATCTGCTTGATGCCGGCCTTCTCGATACCGGGGAAATGCTTGAAGCCGATTTCCAGCGACGGCGCGATGCGGTCGAGGTCTGGCGGCAGCAGTTCGTGGCCGAAATCCCACGGCGTGTTGACCGGCGACCACGGCTTGCAGGCCTTTTCATAGGTGCCGAGCAGGATGCCGTTGCGCTCCTGGCGGG
>NZ_VFUX01000051.1:0-33437 GCF_006441275.1 Mesorhizobium sp. B2-4-17
GCCTTGATCTCGACCAGCACCTCGCCGGGCTGAGGACCGTCGAGGTCGACCTCCATGATCTCCAGCGGCTTTCCGGCGGCGACGGCGACAGCGGCGCGCGTTTTCATCAGGCAATTCCTCCAAAGGCGATTTTTGCGCACGCTTTCAGGTTTTGCCTCGACGATCAACTGCTAGCTGGTTGCACACTTGGGCCAGCACGCGGAATTTTATTCCCTAACCGATTGAAAGGCAGCGATTGACCCACCCGGCTTGACCGCGCCAGCACAGGTCATAAAAGGAACGGCCGACCGAGGGATATCCGCATGTTCACCAAGATCCTGATCGCCAATCGTGGCGAGATCGCCTGCCGCGTCATCAAGACGGCACGCAAGATGGGCATTGCTACGGTCGCCGTCTATTCCGATGCCGATCGCGATGCCGTGCACGTCGAGATGGCCGACGAGGCGGTGCATATCGGTCCGGCACCCGCCGCGCAGAGCTACCTCGTCCCTGAAAAGATCATCGCCGCCTGCAAGCAGACCGGCGCCCAGGCAGTGCATCCGGGCTATGGCTTCCTGTCCGAAAGGGCTGCCTTCTGCGAGGCGCTGGAGAAGGAAGGCATCGTCTTCATCGGTCCCAAGCCGAAGGCGATCAAGGCGATGGGCGACAAGATCGAATCGAAGAAGTTCGCCAACGCCGCCAAGGTTTCGACGGTGCCGGGCTGGCTCGGCGTCATCGAGAATGCCGACCACGCGGAGAAGATCGCCGGCGAAATCGGCTATCCCGTGATGATCAAGGCCTCGGCCGGCGGCGGCGGCAAGGGCATGCGCATCGCCTGGAACCAGTCGGAAGTGCGCGACGGGTTCGACCGGGCCCGCTCCGAGGCCAAGAGCTCGTTCGGCGACGACCGTGTTTTCATCGAAAAGTTCGTCGTCGACCCGCGTCATATCGAGATCCAGGTTCTGGCCGACGCGCATGGCAACGCGCTCTACCTCGGCGAACGCGAATGTTCGATCCAGCGCCGCAACCAGAAGGTGGCGGAGGAGGCGCCGTCGCCATTCCTCGATGCCAAGACGCGCAAGGCAATGGGCGAACAGTCGGTGGCGCTGGCCAGGGCCGTCGACTATCAGAGCGCCGGCACGGTCGAGTTCATCGTCGACAAGGACAAGAACTTCTATTTCCTCGAAATGAATACACGATTGCAGGTCGAGCATCCGGTGACGGAGCTCGTCGCTGGCATCGATCTGGTCGAGCAGATGATCCGCGTCGCCGCCGGCGAGAAGCTTGCTTTGAAGCAGAGCGATATCAAACTGAACGGCTGGGCGGTGGAGAGCCGGCTCTACGCCGAGGATCCCTATCGCAATTTCCTGCCCTCGATCGGCCGACTGACACGCTACCGGCCGCCGGAGGAAGGACAGTTCGGCGATGTCGTCATCCGCAACGACACCGGCGTCACCGAGGGCTCGGAGATCTCGATGTTCTACGATCCGATGCTCGCCAAGCTGTGCACCTGGGCGCCGACACGCATCGAGGCGATCGATGCCATGTCGGAAGCGCTCGACAGCTTTGTCGTCGACGGCATCGAGCACAACATTCCGTTCCTGGCGGCACTGATGCAGCATCCGCGCTGGCGGGAGGGGGCGATATCGACCGGGTTCATCGCCGAGGAATATCCCGATGGGTTCGCCCCCATCGTTCCGGACAGCGAGGAAAAGGCCGTCCTGGCCGCGATCGCCACCGCCGTGGAACTGCTGCGCCGCGACCGGCTGGACCGATTGGGTGGCCGCCTAGCACCGCATTCGGGAGCGCTCAAGCGCGACTGGGTGGTGAAGATCGGCGAAGATTATCTGTCGGCGTCCATCCTCGAGGGCATGATTTCCATTCCGATGGAAATCGATCTGTCGGTCGACGGCGGCAAGGCGCTGACCGTGTCGTCCGACTGGCGGCCGGGCGACCTGATCTGGCGCGGCACGGTCGGCACGCGCGAGGTCATCGCCCAGATCCGGCCGGTTGCAAACGGTCTTCGCATCGCCTGGAAAGGCATGTCGGTGGCCGCGCGGGCGATGCTGCCCCGCACCGCGGAACTGGAAAAACTGATGCCGGAGAAGGTGGCGCCGGACACGTCGAAGCTGCTGCTCTGCCCGATGCCTGGCCTCGTCGTGTCGATCGCCGTTACCGAGGGCCAGGAGGTCAAGGCCGGCGAGACCTTGGCCGTTGTCGAGGCGATGAAGATGGAAAACGTGTTGCGCGCCGAACGCGACCTCGTCGTGTCGAGACTCAACGCCAAGCCGGGCGACAGCTTGGCTGTCGACGCGGTGATCATGGAATTCGCCTGAGAGACTGAGGCGAACCGGGCAGGGCGGCTGAAGCTGTGGCCGACGGTCGTTTGTGCTGGACTGGTATCGCCCGGTCCCGGACAATACATTTGCATCGACTCAAGTCTTATGGGCAGCACGAGAAACCATGGCGGATGAAAGACTTCCACGCGACCCCCTGAAGCGTGAAGCCGCGATTGCGGCCATGCCGCCGAAGGCGCCCGTGCGGCCGTTCGTCCATCTGCGTGTGCATTCGGCCTATTCGCTGCTCGAGGGCGCGCTTCAGCTTGGCAAGATCGTCGGCCATGCGCTGAAAGACGAAGCCCCGGCGATCGCCGTCACCGACACCAACAATCTGTTCGGCGCGCTGGAGTTCGCGCAGAAGGCGGTCAAGGACGGCATCCAGCCGATCATCGGCTGCCAGATCGCGCTCGCCTTTTCCGGCGAAAACAGCGACGGCCAGCGCGACCGACGGCGACAGGGCCCGGAGATGCGGCCGGTCGTCCTGATCGCGGCGACCGAAGCTGGCTATTCCAATTTGGTCAGGCTTGTCAGCCGCGTCTACCTGGAAACGCCACCCGGCGAAGCCGTGCACCTGACCACCGGGATGCTGGAGGGGCAGGCTGATGGGCTGATCTGCCTCAGCGGCGGACCACGCGGCCCGATCGGCAGCGCCTTGAAGGAAGATCGCCGCGATCTTGCCGAGACGCGGCTTTTGACGCTCAAGGCGATGTTCGGCGACCGCCTCTATGTCGAACTGGAACGGGTTGCCGGCTACGACCGGATGATCGAACATTCGACGATCGATCTCGCCTATGCGCACGAGCTTCCCCTTGTCGCCACCAACGAGGCGTTTTTCTCATCGCGCGACGATTATGAGGCGCATGACGCGCTGATTGCCATTGCCGAGGGCTCCGTCGTCGCCGTCGACACCCGCCGCCGGCTGTCGCCGGACAATTTCCTGCGCAGCCAGGCGGATATGGCGCAATTGTTCGCCGATCTGCCGGAAGCGATCGACAACACGGTCGAAATCGCGCTGCGCTGCTCCTACTACCCAAAAAACCGCAGCCCGATCCTGCCGCGCTTCACCGGCGGCGACAGTGCCGACAAGGACGCGGCCGAAAAGGCCGAGGCCGCCGAGCTCGCCCGGCAGGCGCGAGAGGGGCTCGACGCGCGCCTTGCCCTGCATGGACCGACCCCGGGCTACACGGTCGAGCAATATCGCGAGCGGCTCGAATTCGAGCTCGGCATCATCGAGAAGATGAAGTTCCCCGGCTACTTCCTGATCGTTGCCGACTTCATCAAATGGGCCAAGGCACAGGGCATTCCGGTCGGTCCGGGCCGTGGTTCGGGCGCAGGCTCGCTGGTTGCCTATTCCACCACCATCACAGACATTGATCCGCTGCGTTTCTCCTTGCTGTTCGAGCGCTTCCTCAATCCGGATCGCGTCTCGATGCCCGACTTCGACATCGACTTCTGCCAGGATCGCCGCGAAGAGGTGATCCGCTATGTCCAGCAGAAATACGGCCGCGACCAGGTCGGCCAGATCATCACCTTCGGTACGCTGCAGGCCCGGGCCGTGCTGCGCGACGTCGGCCGCGTGTTGCAGATGCCCTACGGCCAGGTCGACAAGCTGTCCAAGATGGTGCCGCAGAACCCGGCCAATCCGGTCAAGCTCGCCGATGCGATCGCCAACGAGCCGCGCTTTGCCGAGGAGGCCGAGAAGGAGCCGATCGTCCAGACGCTGCTCGACATGGCGCAGAAGCTGGAAGGGCTCTATCGCCACGCCTCGACGCACGCCGCCGGCATCGTCATCGGCGACCGCCCGCTATCGGAACTGGTGCCGATGTACCGTGATCCGCGCTCCGACATGCCTGTCACCCAGTTCAACATGAAATATGTCGAGCAGGCCGGGCTGGTGAAGTTCGACTTCCTCGGCCTGAAAACGCTGACGGTGCTGGAGACGGCGGTGAAACTGATCCGCCGCCGCGGCATCGACATCGATCTTGCGACAATCCCGCTCGATGATCCCGACACCTACGCCATGCTGTCGCGGGGCGAGGTCGTCGGCGTTTTCCAGGTTGAAAGTGCCGGCATGCGCAAGGCGCTGATCGGCATGCGGCCCGACTGCATCGAGGACATCATCGCGCTGGTCGCGCTCTATCGCCCCGGCCCGATGGAGAACATCCCGACCTACAACGCCAGAAAGCATGGCGAGGAGGAGATGGCGTCGATCCATCCCAAGATCGACCATCTGGTGAAGGAGACACAAGGCGTCATCGTCTATCAGGAACAGGTGATGCAGATCGCGCAGGAACTGTCGGGCTATTCGCTCGGCGAGGCCGACCTTCTGCGCCGCGCCATGGGCAAGAAGATCCGTGCCGAGATGGACAAGCAGCGCGAGCGCTTCGTCTCGGGTGCTGTCGAGCGCGGCGTTGCCAAGCCGCAGGCCGACTTCATTTTCGATCTGCTGGCCAAGTTCGCCGACTATGGTTTCAACAAGTCGCACGCCGCCGCCTATGCCGTGGTCTCCTATCAGACGGCCTATCTCAAGGCGCATTATCCGGTCGAGTTCCTGGCGGCGTCGATGACGCTCGACATGGGCAATACCGATAAGCTGGCCGACTTCCGCCAGGATGCGCTGCGCCTCGGCATCGAGGTGCTGGCGCCGTCGGTGATGACGAGTTTCCGTCCCTTCGAGGTCGGCGAGAACCGCATCTATTATTCGATGGCGGCGCTCAAGGGCGTCGGCGACGCGGCAGTCGAACATATCGTTGCCGTGCGAGGTGAAAAGCCGTTCAAGAACCTTGCCGATTTCTGCGAACGGGTCGACCCGAAGATCGTCGGCAAGCGCGTTTTCGAAAGCCTGATCATGGCCGGTGCGCTCGACTGCTTTGGCCACGACCGCGCCCAGATGATGGCTGGCGTCGAACGGATGATGGGGCTGGCTTCACTTGCCCAGCAGAACGCCGTTTCCGGCCAGGCCGATATTTTCGGCGCTTCGTTGGGCGCACAGTCGCAGGCGCTCAACCTGCCGGCAACGGATCCGTGGCTTGCCGCCGACCGGCTGCACCGCGAATTCCAGGTCGTCGGCTTCTATCTCTCGGCTCATCCGCTCGACGAGTACAAGGCGGCGCTGCAGAAGATGCGGGTGCAGACCTGGGGCGAGTTCTCGGCCGCCGTCAAGCGGGGCGCCACCGCCGGCCGGCTTGCCGGCACGGTGACGACCAAGCAGGAGCGCAAGACACGCACCGGCAACAAAATGGGCGTGGTGCAGTTCTCCGACACGTCGGGGCAGTACGAGGCCGTGCTGTTTTCGGAAGGATTGGCCCAGTTTCGCGACTTCCTGGAGCCCGGCCGCTCCGTCGTCATCCAGGTCGCCGCCGAGGACAGGCCCGAGGGCGTCAATTTGCGCATCAATTCCGTGCAATCGCTGGAAGACGAGGCAAGCCGCATCCAGAAGGCGCTGCGCATTTTCGTCAGGAACGAAGGACCGGCCTCGATGATTCAATCCCAGCTTACCCAGCGCGGTGATAGCCAGGTGAGCATTATCGTGATCAAGGAAGAGGCGCAGGGCGAGGTCGAGATAGCCTTGCAGGGCGGCTACCGCGTCTCGCCACAGATCGCTTCGGCGATGCGCGCGGTGCCGGGCGTGGTCGAAGTGGAACTGGTGTGATCGCCGCCTTTGCCAGGCGGCCACCCATCGGGCGGCATCCGCCGCTTATATCACAGTGATCGGTAAGAAGGCCGCGGACAAGTTCCATCGAGAGACCGTTCCGCACTGGCGCGGCTGCGCCAGGAGGCTGATCGGCCTACGATGCCGCCACTTCAGCCGGCTGTATCGGTTTGCGCTGCAGATTGAGCAGGTTTCCCATCAGGATGAGCAGCGCACCGCCCGCGGTGAAGGCGTCGATCTGCTCGCTATAGAGCAGCCAGCCAACCAGTGCCGACAAGGGGACGCGCAGGAAATCCATGGGCGAAATGACGGTGGCGTCGGCGTAAGTGAGCGCGCGGGCCATGCAGAAATGCGACGACATGCCGGTGAAAGCGATCAGCAGGATCCATGGCCAGAGTTCGAGCTGTGGAGTGCGCCACACGTAAAGCGCCGGGAGGAAGCCGAGCACCGACTGGATGATCAGCATCCAGAAAATGATGCGCACGACACTGTCCGTGCGCGTCAGGGATTTGACGAGAACCAGCGAGACGCCGAAACAGACCGCGGCTCCCAGCACGACCAGATGCCCCGGATCGATGGCGTCGACACCGGGACGGACGATGATCACCACGCCGATCAGCCCCAGCACGACCGCCGCAAGCTTGGGGCGGTTCAGCCTTTCGCCAAGGAAGGTCACGGCCAGGATTGCCGTCCAGATCGGCGTCGTGAATTCGATCGAGATCAGCACCGCCAGCGGGATCAGCGTCAGCGCGTACAGCCACGCCGCCTGACCGCTGTAGTGGACGACATTGCGGGCGATATGGGCGAGGGGACGCTGCGTGCGCATTGCCGCAAATCCGCCTGTCGTCATCACCAGCGGCAACAGGATGAAAAAGCCGATCACCGAACGCAGTTCCAGCACCTGGAAGACGTTGAGCTCGGCTGTCGTGGCGCGGCCAGCGACCGACATCGCCAGGAACGAGGCAATCGACAGCGCCATCCAGAACGCGGCCTTGGGGATCGAAGGGGTGGGTGCCATGTCAGCTATCTCGCAGGCGATGGCTGACGGAGCAATCGCTAGCCGCCCCATTCTTCTGGTCCAGTTGCGGTGGTGCCGGTCCGAAACGGTCGCGTCGTAGACGGAACTTGATGCCGGAAGGGGCGTTGAGACGTGGGGTTCACCTGATGGATGACCACACCTGAGGAGGAGAGCTTCGATGATGTCATCAGCGCGATTTGTGCTTTGCTGGTGCCTGCTGGTCGCTACCAATGCGGCATATGCGGACGAAGGCAAATTTCTCCAGTCCTTTAAGGGGAATTTCGCCGGCAAGGGGGCTGTCCAGGTGACGACAGAGGCACCGACCGTCAGCGTTTCTTGCACATTCAAATCGGATTCGACATCATCCTCGTTGTCGCTCGACGGCAACTGCCGCGGGCTTATCCTGATGAGCCGCGCCATCAGCGCGCATCTGAAAACCAGTGGCACCAGATACAGTGGCGTCTATGTGGGATCGCGCACTGGTCCGGCGCAGCTCAACGGCAGCCACTCCGGCAATGCGATCAATCTCGCTATCCGCTGGGCCAAGCCGGTCAATGGCAACAGCGTTTCGCAATTGACCGTGGAGAAAAAAGGCACCGACGGCATTCTGTTGACCGTCACCGACCACGATCCCAAAACCGGCAAGAACGTGGTGACCAGTCGCATCGATCTGAAGCGCACCTGACGGGTGCGTTGGATATTCAGGTGGTGTCTGACCTGAATCTCTATACATCATATGCAGCGTCAGTCCTCGAACGGCTCCGGCGGGTGGGCATCGCGACCCCTGCCGAATGTATACCCGGTTTCCACCGCCTTGCGGCCAAACTTGTCGCGTAGCGCGTCGATGGCGCCTTCAGCCATGGCGCGCTTGCGCGACTGGAGGTCGACGAGGTCAGGCGGGTCGGCCTTGTCGTCGTCGGAAAGGTCGCTGACGCCGATGCCGAGCAGCCGGTATTTCGTGCCGTCCGCTTCCCTGCGCAAAAGGTCCACGCCGGTCGAAAAGATGCGGTCCGCGAGCCTTGTCGGGTCGCCGAGCTGGCGGTTGCGGGTGCGCAGTTTGAAATCCTGGGTCTTCAGTTTCAGCACCACGGTGCGGCCGGCGATGCCTGACTTTTTCAGCCGCGCCGAGACCTTTTCCGAAAGGCCCCTCAGCACCGAGACCAGTTCTTCCAGCGATGCGATGTCGGTGTCGAAGGTGGTTTCGGCCGATACGCTCTTGGCGTCCTGGTCAGGGTCGACGCGGCGGACGTCCTCTCCGCGCGAAAGCCGGTAGAGCCGGTCACCCATTGAACCATAGCGGCGCATCAAGTCGCCGCGCTCCATCCTTTGAAGCTGGCCAATGGTGCGGATGCCGTCGCGCTCCAGCGTGGCGTTGAACGCCTTGCCGACTCCCCAGATCATGCTCACCGGCTGCGGCGCCAGGAAGCCAACCGCCTCGGCCTCGCCGATGACCGAGAAGCCGCGCGGCTTGCGGAAATCCGACGCGATCTTGGCGAGGAACTTGCAGTAGGAGAGACCGGCCGAAACCGTGATGCCGATCTCCTTCTCGACGGCCTGCGCAAAGCGCGCCAGCACCACCGCCGGCGGCAGACCGTGCAACCGCTCGGTGCCGGCGAGGTCGAGAAATGCCTCGTCGATCGACAGCGGCTCGACCAATGGCGTCAGCGCCTGCATCATGGCGCGCACTTCGCGGCCGACACGCACATATTTTTCCATGTTGGGCGGGATCACGACGGCCTCGGGGCAGGCCTCGAGCGCCTTGAACATCGGCATGGCGGAGCGCACGCCCCGGATGCGGGCAATGTAGCATGCGGTGGAGACCACCCCGCGCTTGCCGCCGCCTATGATCAGCGGCTTATCCTTGAGCGCCGGGTTGTCCCGCTTTTCGATCGCCGCGTAGAAGGCATCGCAGTCGATATGGGCCAGATGCAGCCGATAGAGCTCCGGGTGGCGGGCAAGACGGGGGCTGCCGCAGCCCTCGCAGCGGCGCGTTTCGCTGCGCTGAAACGTCAGGCAGTCACGGCAAAAACCGTAATCGGGATTGTTGACAGGGGCCGCCATCGCTGCGAACATAAAGAGAACAGAGGCAATGGTACGACAGTGCAGGGCCAGCGACAAGCTTGGCCTGGGGAGAACGTATGAGCACGATCATAGTACCGCTGACGCCAGAGCTCTGGCCTGAATTCGAGGACCTTTTCGGCAAGCAAGGCGCCTGTTACGGCTGCTGGTGCACGCATTTCCGGCTGGCGCCGGCGGCGCGGCGCGAGAGCAGCCGCGAACGCAACAAGGACCACATAAAGGCGCGCATCGAGGCCGGCCCGCCCCCCGGCCTGCTGGCCTTCGAGGATGGTAAGGCGGTTGGGTGGATGCAGATCGGACCGCGCGCCGACGTGCCCGAATGGAACAACAAGGGCAGGGGCTCGGCACCGATCGATCCCGCCGATGCTTCCGATCCGGCCGTTTGGGCGATCTCCTGCTTTTTCATTCGCGCCAAGGCGCGAGGACGGGGCATTACGCATCGCCTCGTCGAGGGCGGCATCGATTTCGCCCGCAGAAGCGGGGCACGCCTTGTCGAGGCTTGCCCGATCGACCTGTCCCGCGATTCGCGCTCGATCGGGCTGTTCGTCGGCTCGTCGCGCGTGTTCGAAAAGGCCGGGTTCGAGAGGCTCGTCGAGCGCAAAGCTGGCCGGCCATTGATGCGACTGGTGTTGGGCGCCTGAATATCGCTGTCTTGCAGTTGTGATTGTATTTCCCTACCAGAAGTACGAACAGATTTTTGCCTTTCGACCAAACGGAGAGTTGCCGTGACCCGTATGTTGCCAGTTGCCCTTACCGCGCTCCTGCTCAGCGCGCCCGCTTTCGGCCAGACCGTCGACAGCCAAGGCGCGAAGCAATTGTCCGATGACCTGTCCCGCTATGTTGGTAAACAGGCGCTCGACAAAGGCATCTTGAAGGTTTCGGTCGAAGGTAACGCCTACAAGATCGTTTTTGATTTCAAGGCTCTGGCCGGGACATTTCCCGACCAGAAGCTGGTGAAATTCGACTTTGCGCCCTACGCCCTGCTGGTCAAGCCGCGCAGTGACGGATCCTGGGATGTCTCTTTGGATTTCTCGCAAAGCGCATCTTTCGAGTTCAATGGGCCCGAGGGGCTGCAAAGCACACAGTTTTCGATCAAGGACGGTAAGGGCAGCGGCGTCTACGATCCGAAACTGGCCGCCTTTACCAGCGGCGCCAGCTCGATCGCGAGCATGACGATGGCATCGAAGGACGCCAAGCAGCAGATCGACATGAGCGCCGGCGCGGGCACCGCGACCCTGTCCGCGACCAAGGCGGCCAATGGCGGCGTCGATTTCACGACGTCGCAAAAGATTTCGAGCTTCGTCGAAGCGATAAAATACAATGATCCCGAGAGCGGGCTGAATTTTCCGGTCACGATAAAGTCGCCGGAATTGTCGGTGGAAGCCAGTGGCAAGGGCGTGCAGACCAAGCCGCTGCTCGACCTCCTGGCATTTGCCGTGGCCAATGAAGACGAGAAGACGCTGAAGGCAAACCAGGCGCAACTCAAGTCGCTTCTGCTCGCCGCGCTTCCGGTATGGGAGCGCATCGATGGCACGTATAGCTTCAAGGATTTCGCGGTCGACAGCCCGATCGGCACTTTCGGGGCGACCCAACTCAGCGCCGCTTTCGGTACCGACGGCGTCTCCCAGAACGGCAAGATCAGCTATGGCATCAAGGCTTCAGGGCTGACCGTGCCGCAGCAGCTTTTGCCAAGCTGGAGCGTGGCGCTGCTGCCCACCGATATCGACCTGAATTTCGGCGGCGCGAACATCGATCTCGACAGCATGGCGAAGAAGGCTATCGAAGCCTTTGATCTCAATCACAAACCGCCGTTGTCGGCGGAATTCGGCGACCAGCTCAAGGCCGACTTCCTGGCCAAGACGCCGAAGGTCGTTATCGATCACAGCACCGTCAAGAACAAAGACATGGAGATCGCGCTGGAAGGCGAGATGACAAGCTTCGGCCAGAAACCCGACGCGAGTCTCACTGTCGATGTCGCCGGCTTCGACAAGATCATGGCGCATCTGCAGGAGGCGGCAAAGGCGCAGCCGGAGATCGGGCAGTACGTGCCTGTCGCTCTCATGGCGAAGGGTTTTGCCAAAACGCTGCCGGATGGCAAGTTGGAGTGGGTTATCAACACCAAGGCTGACGGCTCGGTCGCTGTCAACGGTGTCGTGCTGAAGCCTGCCGATCCCGCAGTGGGCGATAGCGTCGATGACGGTAACGGCGCGGACGATGGCAACGGCGACGATAGTGGCGGTAGCGATAATGGCGGTAACGACAATGGCGGATCAGGGGCGAAACTGAACCCTTGAGGGTTCAACCCTCGATCCCGAAACCAAAGTCACTTTTGGGCGATTTGCCTTAGAACCCCAGCGCGCCCGCGATCTTCGGCCCGGCTTCGCGCCAGTCCTGGACGACGATGACATCGCCCGGGACTGGCGGCAGGAACGCACGCAGCGAATTGTCGGCCATCAGGTGGAAGAGATTTGCGTCGCCGACCGATTCCCGCACCGACGCCAGATTGTGCGGCTGATCGTCGACGAAGACCACCGGCCTGCGGCTGCTGCCGCGCAGCCTCGCCACCGCTGGTCCCTTGGCCATTTCAGTGGTCAGCAGCGGATAGTTTAGCCCCAGGGCATCGAGATGGGCGCGGCGCACGGCACGATGCTTGTGCGGCATGGCCGTCAGCATGACGATCTCGGCGTTGTCGCCAAGTCTTGCCAAAGCTTCCACGGCACCGTCGGTGATGCTCTGCCAATCGGCTTGCGCATCGAGGAAATCGCCCAGAAGTGCCGTGACTTCCGGCTGTTCGATCAGGCGGCCGCTGGCCGTTTCGGCGATATTGCCGGTCAGCCGGAAGGACGCCAGTGTCAGGCCATAGCCGCGCGCCTTGAGGAAATGCGGAAAGGGGCGGATGAATTCGAGCACGACGTCGTCGACGTCGAGCACCAGCAGCGGCCGGTCGTCGGCCGCCAGTTCCTCGATCTGGCGCGCGGTCTCTGGATCATCGCTCATATGGAACGCTCATGATTGTCGTCGCCGAGCGGCAAGGCGCGCAACGCCTTGCCCACGGCTGCCGGCGGCGTGCCGGTTTCCTCGGCAAAGCGCATCAGGGTCGGCTCGTGGGCGAGAATGAACTGCAGGACGCCAGCCAGGAATCCCGGCTCGCCGGCGGCCTTTCGGATTGAATGCGCCTCTATTCCGGTGATCGCCAGAAAACGCGGCAACAGCTCCGGATCGGAGGCAACGAAGCCCAGCGCCTTCACGGCAAGCGTTTCCGCCTCTTCGCGCATTGACGCCGCGTTTGCCATCACTACCTTCGGTATGCGGAATGAGTCTCTTTCGCAGTAATGGCAAGAGTTGTTTGCGGCAAGCTTTTAGAACGCGGCGCGCCTTTTCGACGCGCGGGAAGACGGGTGGAAATCGCGCTGCTTTGCAGCCATAGGTTTCCGTTTCGTCAATCAAATTGCCGTATAGTGAAGCAGGGTTTGGTGCGCTCAAGGAAGAACGCATGACGGCTGCCTTCGAGCGGAGGGCGACCGGGACGGGATGTCGATGCCGAAGAAGGTCATGATCGTCGAGGACAATGAGCTCAATATGAAGCTCTTTCGGGACCTCATCGAAGCAAGCGGCTACGAGACGGTGCGTACTCGCAATGGTCTGGAGGCGCTCGACCTTGCCCGCAAGCATCGGCCGGATCTCATCCTGATGGACATCCAGTTGCCCGAAGTGTCGGGTCTGGAGGTGACCAAATGGCTGAAGGAAGACGACGACCTGCACGTCATCCCGGTCATCGCGGTGACTGCCTTCGCGATGAAAGGCGATGAGGAGCGCATCCGCCAGGGTGGCTGCGAGGCTTACATCTCGAAGCCGATCTCCGTGCCGCGTTTCATCGAAACCATCAAATCCTATCTGGGCGATGCCTGACATGCCTTTCCAGCCGAGCCGGAGCCTTGTGAAATGACCGCGCGGATCCTCGTCGTCGACGACATCCCTGCCAATGTGAGGCTGCTGGAGGTCCGGCTGCTGGCCGAATATTTCGAGGTACTGACTGCCACCAACGGGCCCGATGCGATCGAGACCTGCGAGAACGGCAAGGTCGACGTGGTGTTGCTGGACGTCATGATGCCCGACATGGATGGGTTCGAGGTCTGCCGAAGGCTGAAAAGCGATCCGGCGACGTCGCACATACCGGTGGTGATGATCACCGCGCTCGACCAGGTGTCCGACCGCGTGCGCGGGCTGGAAGCCGGCGCTGACGACTTCCTGACCAAGCCCGTCAACGACCTGCAGCTGATGACGCGGGTCAAGAGCCTGGTCAGGTTGAAGTCTCTGACCGACGAGCTCAGGCTGCGCGCTTCGACGACCCGCAACATCGGCATCGAAGAGTTGCTCAGCCGCAATTTCGCATCCGAGGACGCGACGCCAAAAGTGCTTTTGATCGACGAGCGCAAATCGTCGGTCGAGCGCATCGAGAAGATGCTGCGCGACCGTGCCGACCTTGACGTCACCGCCGATCCGCACGCCGGTTTCTTCCAGGCCGCCGAGACACCCTACGAATGCGTGATGATCTCGACAGCCTTCGCCGATTTCGATCCGCTCAGGCTCTGCTCGCAGTTGCGCTCGCTCGACCGAACCCGTTTCGTGCCGATCATTCTGCTGGCGGAAGAGGGCGAGGAGGAGCGCATCATCCGCGGCCTCGAACTCGGCATCAACGATTATCTGATGCGGCCGATCGACCAGCAGGAACTGACGGCACGGCTGCGCACCCAGGTGCGCCGCAAGCGCTACAACGACCAATTGCGCGCCAGCGTCACCCAGACCATCGAGATGGCGGTGACGGACGGCCTGACCGGGCTGCACAACCGCCGCTATCTCGACAGCCATCTGCAGACGCTGTTCGACCGCGCCGTGGCGCGGCGCCGGCCGCTGTCGGTGATGATCACCGATCTCGACCGCTTCAAGTCGATCAATGACGCGCACGGCCACGATGGCGGCGACGAGGTGCTGCGGGAATTCGCGCGGCGGCTGCGCAAGAACGTCCGCGGCATCGACCTCGCCTGCCGGTTTGGCGGCGAGGAGTTCGTGGTGGTCATGCCGGACACCGACGGCGCGGTGGCCGAGAAGGTGGCCGAACGCATCCGCGCCGAAATCGCCCAAAAACCGTTCGCCATCGGTGCCGACGGCAAAACCATCGAGGTCACCGTCAGTGTTGGCGTGTCGTCGGTTCTGAAGGGCGTGGATACGGTGGCGGCTCTGATGAAGCGCGCTGATCTCGCGCTCTATGAAGCCAAGAGTGGCGGCCGCAACCGCGTCGTCGCCAAGGCGGCGTAACGGCCCAGGCTCGATTATCCATGCGCTCCCGACAGGGTTACCCGTTTACCTTAATCCAAGCGATTCGCGAGCCTTGGTTAAGAAAGTGTTGATTTTCATAAGCTCTTGCGCAACTGTGCTGGTCAAGACGAAGCCGGCACGAGGGTAGGTAGCCGGCTCGATCTCTCGAATACCCCATGATGCTCAGGTCCGCCGCATCTCCTGGGTCCGTGGGGTCGGCCGGCCGGCGCTGGCACATAGTGGCCTCCTCGTACCGCTGCCAAACGCCGACCGGCCCCCTTTGTTTCAAACGGACTCAAGACTCTGTACCAAGCCCCAAATATCAGGGGCTTTTTTCATGCGCGGAAAATCTGACCAACCCTTCCTGAACTATGACGCTTCATCCGATGAGGCTGTTTGCCACTCGCCGACCGTGCCTCTCGCAGACGTTCGACAGCCTCCTGACAGGCGATTGACAGGGGGGTTTTTCTGTGCAGAAATTGGTTGGACCATTGGACCACTTGGAGGATGCGTGGACCAGAACAGCCTGCCACCTATCCAGACGACGGCGCGCGACGACGCCGTGCTGAAGGCTTTGGTGGGGTTTGTTCGCGCAGAAGCCCTGCAGCCCGGCGAGCGGCTGCCGACAGAGCGTATTCTGGCCGAGCGGCTGAAGGTCAGCCGCAACACGGTGCGCGAGGCGCTGACGCGGTGGGAGGGGCTTGGCCTTGTCGAGCGCCGGCAAGGCAGCGGCACCTATCTCAAGGCGGCCGTATCACCCGACATGCTGCATTTGCCGTTGACGCTGGCGGGCGGCAACGACTTCACCAGCCTGATGAGGACGCTGGAAATCCGGCGCGCGCTGGAAGCGGAAGCGGCGGCACTCTGCGCCGAGCGGGCGAGCCCGGCCGATATCGCCGAGATCGAACGCAGGCTCGACATCATGGAGCAGGCGTTTCGCACCCGTGACGGCATGTCGTCGGAAGAGGACTGGGAATTCCATCAGGCGATCTACCGGGTTTCGGGCAATCCGCTGTTCGAACAGATCATCGCCGCCATGCACGAACTGTTCCACAGTTTCTGGGAGCATCCGCTCGGCGTGCGCGATTTTGGTCATGCCAGCTTTCCCTACCACCGCACCATCTACGAGTGCATCGCCGCGCGCGATCCGCAAGGCGCCCGCGCCGAGGCGCTCAAGCTGATCGCCACCGTCGAGGACGATCTCAAGCGCGGTGCGGCCAAACTCAAACTTCCGAGCCAGACATGAATGAGCATCCGACCGGTTTCGATCACGATTATCTTACCGAGGCGGCGACGCTTCTGGCGCATGACGAACCGTTTCCGGGCGGCGCGGTAGTGCCGCCGATCTACCAGACGTCGCTGTTCACCTTCGCCAATTACGCCGAAATGGCCGATACCTTTGCCGGCAAACGAAAGCAGCCGATCTATTCGCGCGGCGACAATCCGACGGTGATGGAGTTCGAGACGCGCGTGGCCGCGCTCGAGGGTGCCGAGGCCGCGCGCGGCTTTTCCAGCGGCATGGCTGCGATCAGCGCCACCGTGCTTGCCTTCGTCGGGGCCGGCGAGCGCATCGTCGCGGTGCGCAATTGTTATGGCGATGCCTACCGCCTGTTCGAGCGGCTCCTGCCGAGGCTCAACATCAAGGTCGACTATGTCGACGGCTCCGATCCGGATGCGGTCGCGGCGGCTCTTCCCGGCGCCAAGCTGCTCTATCTGGAAAGCCCGACCTCGATGATGTTCGAGCTCCAAGACCTGCCGCATCTGACCCGGCTGGCCAAGGAGCAGGGCATCGTCACCTCGATCGACAATTCCTGGGCGACGCCGGTGTTCCAGAAGCCAATTGCGCACGGCGTCGATCTGGTGCTGCACTCGGCCTCGAAATATCTCGGCGGCCATAGCGATACGGTCGCCGGCGTGGTGGCGGGTTCGGCCGCGCACATCAAGCATATCAACGAGCAGACCTACTCCTATCTCGGCGGCAAGCTGTCGCCATTCGAGGCGTGGCTATTGCTGCGCGGATTGCGCACGCTGCCGCTGCGTTTGCCGCATCATATGAAGAGCGGGCTCACAATCGCCGAGCGGCTGAAGGCGCATGGCAATGTCGAGCGGGTCAACCATCCCGCCTATTCGAACCATCCAGGCAAGGCGACGCTGGCCGGCTATGCCGGGCTGTTCTCGTTCGAGGTGACGGACGATATCGACATCCCCGTCTTCGTCGATGCGCTGAACTTTTTCCGCATCGGCGTCAGTTGGGGCGGTCATGAGAGCCTGGTCGTGCCGGCCAAGGCGTCGCTGGAGCAGACGCCGGGACTGAATTCGATGGCGCGCTTCGGCGTCAGCCCCCGAACCATCCGCTTCAATGTCGGATTGGAAAGTGTCGAGGACCTCTGGGCCGATATCGCCCAGGCCTTCGAAAAAGCGAGAAAATAACAAGCGGGTTCAAAATGGGAGTCTTGAACATGAAAAAACTGACCGTCATGCTTGCCACTGTTGCGGGGCTGGCGATTTCCGCCGGAGGCGCGTTGGCCGATTCGACCCTCAAGATGGTCGAAGTCATCACCAGCCCGCCGCGCACCGAATTCCTGAAGAAGCAGATCGCCGAATTCGAGGCTGCCAATCCCGGCGTCAAGGTCGAGCTGATCTCGCTGCCCTGGGGACAGGCATTCGAAAAGTTTCTGACCATGGTGCAGGCCGGTGACACGCCCGACGTGGTCGAGATGCCGGAACGCTGGATGGGCCTCTATGCCAACAATGCCCAGCTCGAGGATCTTGGGCCCTACATGGCCAAGTGGGATGACGCCAAGACGCTCGGCGACCGCGCCAAACAGTTCGGCTCGACCGTCAACAACACCCAATTCATGATCCCTTACGGCTACTATGTGAACGCGCTGTTCTGGAACAAGAAGCTGTTCAAGGAAGCCGGCCTTGACGGCCCGCCGGCCACGCTCGACGAGTTCGTCGCCGACTCCAAGAAAATCTCCGCCATCCCGGGCAAGTACGGCTACTGCCTTCGCGGCGGGCCGGGTGCCTTCAACGGCATGCACATGTTCATGAACATTGCGGCCGGGAAGGGCGGCTATTTCAACGAGGACGGCACCTCGACCATCAATGAAGAAGGGTCGGTCAAGGGCCTGCAGATGCTGGCCGACATGTACAAGCAGGGCCTGGCGCCGAAGGATGCGGTAAGCTGGGGTTTCAACGAAACCGTCACCGGCTTCTATTCCGGCACCTGCGCCATGCTCAACCAGGATCCGGACGCGCTGCTCGGCATCGCCGACAAGATGAGCGCCGACGATTTCGCCGTGGCGCCGCTGCCGGTCGGACCAAGCGGCAAATCCTATCCGACGCTCGGCTACGCCGGCTGGGCGATGTTCGCCAACTCGCAGCACAAGGACGATGCCTGGAAGCTGATGGCGACCCTGCTGTCGCCAAAGGACAATCTGGAATGGGCCAAGGAAGTCGGCGTCATCCCGATCCACAATGGCGCCGACCAGGACGCTCATTTCAAGACCGAGCAGTTCAAGGGCTGGTTCACGGAACTGAGCGACAGCTCCAAATATGAGATGGTGACGCCGCCGACGCATCTGGAAAACCTCGGCAATTTCGTCGACCAGGTGGCGATCAAGAACTTCCAGGAAGTCTTGCTTGGCCAGAAGACGGCCAAGGAAGTCGCCGACCAGTGGGCAGCCTTCCTGACCAAGGAACAGCAGGACTGGCTGGCGAAGAACAAGAAGTGACGCCCTTCTTCCTTCTCCCCGTGACACGGGGAGAAGGTGTCACGAAGTGACGGATGAGGGGCAGCGCCAGAGTCTGCAAAGTTCGCCCAGCCCCCATCTGCCTGCCGGCGTCTTCTCCCCGTGAACGGGGAGAAGAAAGCTGTTGCACGTCGGCACCAATCTTCCACTGCGAGCGCCAATGACCTATGCCGTGTCCGAAATACGATCCGCCGGCCGGCCGCGAAAGAAGCGGCTCTCCTACGCGACGGTCGAGCCCTGGCTCTATCTCAGCCCGGCGATCATCCTGCTGGTCGTGGTGCTGCTTGTGCCGCTGGTCATCGGCATCAGCTATTCCTTCCGCAAGTTCTCCGCCTTCAAGTCGGAATATGTCGGGCTCGGGCAGTATCAGGCGATGCTGTCGGACCAGGTGCTTGGACAGGCTTTGGTCAACACGCTGTGGTGGACGGTCGCCAGCCTGTTCTTCCAGTTCTTCCTCGGCCTTGGCCTGGCGCTGCTGCTCGACAAGCCGTTCTGGGGCCGCAAGGTGGTGCAGGCGCTGGTGTTTCTCCCTTGGGCCGTGCCGTCCTTCCTTTCGGGCCTGACCTGGGCGTGGCTGTTCAACCCGATCATCGGTCCGCTGCCGCATTGGCTATTCGCGTTGGGGCTGAAGGGCGAGCCGACCAACGTTTTATCCGATCCCTCGACAGCCATGTGGGGGCCGATCGTCGCCAATGTCTGGTTCGGCATTCCCTTCTTCGCCATCACGCTTCTGGCCGCGCTGAAGTCCATTCCATCCGAACTGCATGAGGCTGCGGCCATCGACGGCGCTTCGCCGTGGCAGCGCTTCACCAAGGTGACGCTGCCGTTCCTGGCGCCGACCATCGCCATCACGGTGATGCTGCGCACCATCTGGATCGCCACATTCGCCGACCTGATCTTTGTCATGACGGAGGGCGGACCGGCCGGATCGACCAATACGGTGCCGGTCTACATCTATGTCAGCGCCTTCAAGTCGCTGGACAAGGGTTATGCCTCGGCGGTCGCCGTTCTGCTGCTCGTCCTGCTCATCGCCTATGCGATCGCGCTGATCGCCATCCGCCGCTCCCTGGTGAGGCACGTCTGATGATCGCAGGACGCTCACCCTCGCAACGCTTCTTCGGCGGCATCGGCCTCTACGCGGCAATCGCCGCCTACGTGATCTTCGCGCTGTTCCCCATCTACTGGACGCTGAAGATCTCGGTGACGCCGGAAAGACTTCTCTATTCCGAAGGCATTACCTTCTGGCCGTCGCAAACGACGCTGCAGAATTTTGCAACCGTGCTCGAAGCCACCGATTTCCCACGCTACTTCCTCAACAGCGTCATCGTCTCGGTCTCGACGGCGGCATTGGTGACAGTAATCGCAACGCTCGCCGGCTACGCCATGTCGCGCTTCACCTTTCGCGGCAAGGCGGCACTGGCTCTCATGTTGCTTTTAACCCAGACCTTTCCGCTGGTGATGGTCATTCCACCGATCTACCGCGTCATGGGCCAGATCGGCCTGATCAACAGCCTGACCGGGCTGATCATCATCTACACGGCCTTCAACACCGCCTTCGCCACCTTCCTGATGCAGTCCTTCTTCGACGGCATCCCGAAGGATCTGGAGGAGGCCGCAATGATCGACGGCTGCACGCGGGCTCAAGCCATGCGCCGCGTGATCGTGCCGCTGACGCTGCCCGGCATGGGCGCCACGCTGGGCTTTGTCTTCACCGCCGCCTGGAGCGAGCTTCTGTTCGCGCTGATGCTGATTTCCAGCGACGACCAGAAGACCTTCGCCGTTGGCCTGCTTACGTTCATCGGCAAGTTCGCCGTCGACTGGGGGCAGATGATGGCGGCGTCCATTCTGGCGCTGATCCCGGTCTGCATCTTCTTCGCCTTCCTGCAACGCTATCTCGTCACCGGCCTGACCGCCGGCGCCGTCAAAGGATAGATCGATGGCTTCTGTTACGCTCGAAAAGGTCCGCAAGGACTATGGTGCCGTTCGTGTCCTGCACGCCGTCGATCTTGAAATCGCCGATGGCGAATTCGTCGTCCTGGTCGGTCCGTCGGGCTGCGGAAAGTCCACGCTTTTGCGCATGATAGCCGGGCTTGAGGAAGCCTCGGGCGGCGAGATCCGCATCGGCGAGCGGCTGGTCAACGACGTGGCGCCCAAGGATCGCGACATCGCCATGGTGTTCCAGTCCTATGCGCTCTACCCGCATATGGATGTGTCGAAGAACATGGGCTTCAGCCTCATGCTGAGGAAAGCCGAGAAGCCGGCGATCGATGCCCGTGTCGATGGCGCGGCCAAGCGGCTCGGCCTGGACAGTTTCCTGCAACGCCTGCCCAGGCAGTTGTCGGGCGGCCAGCGCCAGCGCGTCGCCATGGGCCGCGCCATCGTGCGCGATCCCAAGGTTTTTCTGTTCGACGAGCCGCTGTCGAACCTCGATGCCAAGCTGCGCGTTCACATGCGCGCCGAGATCAAGGCGCTGCACCAGCAGCTGAAAACCACCTCGGTCTACGTCACGCACGACCAGATCGAGGCGATGACCATGGCCGACCGCATCGTCGTCATGCATGACGGGCTGATCCAGCAGGTCGGCGCGCCGCTCGATCTCTATGACCGTCCAGCCAACATGTTCGTTGCCGGCTTCATCGGCTCGCCCGGCATGAATTTCCTGCCGGCGACGATTCGCAAGGGCGATGGATTGGAAGCGGAACTGGCCGATGGCCAGTCGCTGAAACTGGTAGACGGCTTACCGCTCAAGGAGGGTGATACAATCACCGTCGGCCTGCGGCCCGAGCATATCCGGCTGGCCGGTGAGGGTGCTCTGCAAGGCGAGGTGGGGGTGGTGGAGCCGCTCGGTCTGTCGACGCAGTTCTACGTCAAACTGGCCGGCCAGCAGCTTTGCGTCTTCGCCATGGGCCGTGCCGGGGTAAAGCCCGGCGATACTGTGCGTCTGGCGGCCGATCCGGCGTCGCTGCACCTGTTCGACCCGAAAAGCGGCCACCGCATCGGGTGAGGGGACTCAGCCCGACGGCCAAACAAAAAACGCCGCCCAATGGGCGGCGTTTCGCATTCTCTTGGAGAACCAGATTACTTGATCTTGGTTTCCTTGAATTCGACGTGCTTCTTGGCGACCGGGTCGTACTTGCGGAACGACAGCTTGTCGGTCTTGGTACGGCTGTTCTTGCTGGTCACGTAGAAGAAACCGGTGTCGGCGGTCGACAGAAGCTTGATCTTGATGTTTGCGGCTTTGGCCATGGTATCAGTCCGTTTGTTCGTGGAGTTTTGGCCGCTGGAGCACGGGGAAAACACCCGGACGCGGGAAACTTGGCGCGACACATAAAGAACGTACCCGGAAAGTCAAGCCCGGCCGACCCGATGTGGCCCGTTCGATCTGCCCGGTATGCACAAATTACACGGTTACCGCCTCGGGCGTGGCAACCTTCTTCCAATCCCCGGTGGTGTTCCACCAGCGATTCGGATTGGCGCGGTCGTCCAGCCCCTTGGAGCGGCTGGCAAGGATCGGCTGCAGGCGGATCACCGGCTCCTGATAGGAATGCGCCTGGAAAATCGCCTCGACGACGCGGCTGGCCAACGCCTGGTCATCAGGCAGTTCGAATGAAACCTCGACCGTGCCCGGGCGGCGGCGCAATTCGGCTTCGGCGCCGGCGGCCGCACCTTCCAATGGCCTGTAGCGCTCGACGCCGTACGCCGATTGATAGGCGTTGCGGTCATATTTGCCCATGGCCAGCGGGGCGATCGCGACCACCGCGTCCATGATACGGTCGACATCCGCGGCTGGGGCCTGGAAGGTCACAAGCAGCAGAAGCGTCATTCGCAGGGATGTGGTTTCAAAGCCGCTGTCGATCATGGGAGTGTCCTCAACTTCCGATGTTTGGGAACACTTCTTTTAACGCCTGGCTGCTGACATGGTTCTGTCAGCAGCCTGCCGCCGCACGGCGGAGACAAAGGGCTTTTGTCGCGCTACAGGAGAATCTTGCGCACAAGCCTGAAGCAGACCAGGACGATGTAGGCGGCGAAGAACAGGCCGAGCGACCAGCCGAAGCCGGAAGGTCCGAAACTGTCCATGCCGATCCCGATCGCCTGCGGGCCAAGCACCATGCCGACGCCGTAGCACAGCACGAAAGCGGCATTGGCCGACGCCAGTTCGTGGCCGGAAAGCTGCGAACCGAGATGGGCGAGGCCGATCGTGTACATGGCCGCGACGACACCGCCCCAGACGAAAAGCAGCGCTGCCATGAAGTGCCAGTTCGCGGCGAAGAAGGGCATGAACACCGTGCCGGCCAACCCTACAATGGCACAGGCGAGCAGCAGATAGCGGCGATCGCTCACCCTGTCGCTGATCATGCCGATCGGTATCTGCAACAGAACGTTGCCGAGACCGATCATGGTCAGGAGAAGTGCCGCGTCGGCCTCGGAGTAGCCGATGCGGTTGCCGTAGACTGGAAACAGAGCGAAGCCGCCGGTCTCCACCGCGCCAAACACCAGCACGGCGAAGGTCGCGGTCGGAACCAGCCAGATGTAGCGCAGGAAGTTGCTGGTTTCGCCGTCGGCGACAATGGTGGGGCTTTCGTTGCGCGCTGCCAGCACCGGTATCGCGGCCAGCGTCACCAAGGCGATGATGACGCCGAATGGCTTGAAGCCGGAGCTGCCGAGATGGGCGAACAGCCACGGACCGGCTGCAAAACCGAGCGACAGGACAGTGGCGTAAATGCCAAGGACAAGGCCGCGCCGGTAGGGAGGCGCCGACGTGCTGATCCAGAATTCCGACAGGATGAACAGCACGGTCAGTGCGATGTGCAGCACGACGCGCAGCGGGAACCACATCCAGAAATCGGGTGCGAAATGAAAGCCGATGAAGGCGAGCGCGCCAGCGGCAATCATGCCAATCATGGTCCAGGCGACACCGAAGCGCATGGCGAGCGGTGTGGCCAATGGCGCTCCGGCGATCGAGGCCAGGCCGGCGACAGCCGTGTTGAGGCCGATCATGGAGGCCGAATGGCCGCGTGTTTCCAGGATGACGCTGAGCAGGGGCATGCCCAGGCCGATGGCGATGCCGACGACGCTGATCGACGAGATCGCCGCGATCATCGGCAGCCAGTGTACGCGTTCGTCGCCCTTTGGTTGGGTATCGACCGTCATGGGATATCTGAGTACTCGATGTTTTACAGAATTTCGCGGGTGAAGCGATTGCGGATCAGCCGGTAGAAAGGGACGGGGCTGTCCGGACGCAGCTGCGGATCATGGGCCAGACGCTTTTCCAACTCGTCCAGGATCGTTCGGGTGATGTCGGGTATGTCGGCTTCGCGAGCCTTGGCAAGCGGTAGCCAGACCAGTTCCTCGAGTTCGTTCGTCGGGCCGCCACCGGGCACTTCGACGGCGACGTCGGCGCGCCAGGCGCTGAAGAAGCGTGTATCGAAGCGGCGCACCCGGTTGGGCGGAGTGATGGCCCGGGCGATGAAGCGCAGCATGTCCAGGGAGGGCTGCACGCCGTGTTCGGCAAAACCCTGCCAATCGCGCCTGGCGGTGGCAAAGGCACCTTTGCGGCCGATCAGAAGCCCGGCTTCCTCGTAGGTCTCACGGATCGCCGACAGGGCGATGGCGCGGGCTCGTGCGGCGCTGGTGCGACCTGGGCCGGCGGTAAGCTTTGTTTCCTGTTCCGGGTGTAATGCCGCGGCGACAGCGATGCGACTGTCGGCAGGGTCGGTGCGGCCTCCGGGGAAGACGAATTTTCCAGGCATGAAGGCGTGGCCGGCATGCCGGCGGCCCATCAGCACCAGAACTTCATCGCCCTTGCGGTCGAGCAGGATCAGGGTCGCCGCATCGCGCGGGCGTATCGGCCGATCGCTATGAGCGATCATGCTCCGCTCGATCCTGTCGACTTCCGCCTTGGTCATACCATCCATGCGCAGGACCTAGCGGAAACTTCTTGCATGCGAAAGTGGCCTTGATGATCGGCATGTTGCGCCAGCCAGTACCTCAGGCTCCCGGATGCGGCTCGATCACATCCTTTTCGCCACCAAATCCATGCATATAGAACGCCCATTGCAGTCCGATGACGGCACCTTTGACAGGCTGCAGCAGTGCAACCGACAGCAAGATGGTCAAGGGCACCCAAATCGCGATGTGCTGCCAGGTAGACAAGGTCGAGGTCGCTTCGACGCCCATGAAGGCGCCGAGAACGATGTGGCCGACGATGACGATGACCAGATAGGCCGGCAGGTCATCGGCGCGATGGTGGTGGATCTCCTCGCCGCACACGCTGCAGGTCTCCACGGTCTTGGTGAAGCCGCGAAACAGCTTGCCTTCGCCGCAGTTCGGGCAGCGGCCCAGCAGACCGCGCTTCATCGCCGTCCACAACGGGCGGGCCACGCGGCCCGAGTGATGTTCGCCGCCGAAAACCTGTTGTTCCATCATCGTCTCCTGCCGCGTGAACCCGGTCGCGATTGCGACGCACGGGCGCGGCCTTTAGCCTTGTGAAATGACCGTTTCGAGCCTGGCAGGGGCTTCGGGTCGGTCAACATTTCGAAACGCATCGCGCCGGCCATCGGAGCCACCTGGACGAGCCGAACCTCGACGCGATCCGCGAGTTGGTAGCCTTTGCCGGAGCGTTCTCCAAACAGGGAGCGGGCCGTTTCGTCGAATATATAGTAATCGCCGCCCAGAGTTGACACGGGGATGAAACCATCGGCGCCATACTGCGGCAATTGGACAAATAGTCCTGATTTGGTGACGCCGGAGATGCGGGCGTCGAACCGGTCGTCGATGCGCTCGGCGAGATAAGCGGCGATCAGGCGGTCGACCGTGTCACGCTCGGCAGCCATCGCGCGGCGTTCCGTGCCGGAGATCAGCACCGCAACATCTTCGAGACGGGCCGCTTCGTCCTGGGTCAACCCTCCCGGACCGAGGCCGAGTGCGGTGATAAGTCCGCGATGCACGATCAGATCGGCGTAGCGGCGGATTGGCGAGGTGAAATGCGCGTAGCGCCTCAAATTGAGGCCGAAATGGCCGATGTTCTTCGGCGAATATTCGGCCTGGCTCTGCGAGCGCAGCACCACCTCGTTGACCAGGCCTTCATTGTCGGCGCCGCGTACGCGTTCCAGAATGCCGTTGAATTGGCTGGGCCGCATCTGCGCGCCGCGCGCCAGCGACAGGCCAAGCGTCTGCAGGAACTCGCGCAATGATTCCTGCTTGGCGAGTGAGGGAGCGTCATGGATGCGATAGACCAGCGCCTGTTTCTTCGCCTCCAGCGTTTCGGCGGCGGCGACATTGGCCTGGATCATGAATTCTTCGATCAGCTTATGGGCATCGAGCCGTTCCGGCACGATGACGCGGTCGACCGTGCCATCGTCTTTCAGCAGGATCTTGCGTTCCGGCAGGTCGAGTTCGAGCGGCTGGCGGCCTTCGCGCCCGCGCTTGAGGATCGCGTAGGCATCCCACAGCGGCTTCAGCACCGTGTCGAGGATCGGGCCGGCCTTGTCGTCCGGCACACCGTCGATTGCCGCCTGCGCCTGCGGGTAGGCGAGCTTCGCCGCCGATTTCATCATGATGCGGTGGAACGAGTGCCTGATCTTGTGACCATCGGCGGAGAAGGTCATGCGCACCGCCAGCGCCGGCCGGTCCTGCCCCTCGCGCAGCGAGCAGAGGTCGTTGGAGATGCGCTCGGGCAGCATCGGCACGACGCGGTCCGGAAAATAAACCGAATTGCCGCGCTTCAGCGCCTCGCGGTCGAGCGCCGTGCCGTACCGGATATAGGCGGCGACGTCGGCGATGGCGACCGTAATGACCACGCCGCCAGGGTTCTTCTCATCACTATCAGGTGTGGCGAATACCGCGTCGTCATGGTCCTTGGCGTCGGCCGGATCGATGGTGACGAGCGGCAGGTCGCGCCAGTCCTCGCGGTTGGCCATCGTCGCCGGTTTGACGGTTTCGGCTTCAGCAATGACGTCGGCCGGGAAAATGTGCGGAATGTCGTGGGCGTGGATGGCGATCATCGAGACCGCCTTTTCACTGGTCAGCGAGCCCAGCACGTTGAGTACCTTGGCCCTCGGCAGCCCATAGCGAGAGGCTCGGGCGGGTTCGACCTCGACCAGGTCGCCGTTCCTGGCCCCGTTCTGGAATTCCTTGTCGACGACCAGCTCCGGCTGGCGCCGTTCCACCGGCTCGATGCGAAAGGTGCCGTCCTGAAGCACCCGGAAGACACCGAGAACGGCATCGTTGCGCTTCTCGAAGATCTTCATCACCCGGCCGGTATAGGCGGGACCCGACGGATCATCGGTCGGGAACGTCTTGGCCAGCACGCGGTCACCGATGCCCGGCGCCGGCCCGCTGCCGCCGCGCGACACCCGAATCGAGACCACGGGCGGCTCGCCCGGGCCGACGGACTCGGCCGGGTGGGCCAGCAAGACGCCGTCGCCATCACGGCCAAATATGTCGAGCACGGCGACATGGGACAGGGCGCCGACGCGGGCCAGCCGCTTGCGCTCCTTGCTGAGGATACCCTCATCCTGAAGGTCGCGCAGCAGGTCCTTCAGCCAGATGCGGTCGTCACCCCGCAGCGCGAACGCCTTGGCGATGTCGCGTTTTCCCGCCCGGTCTGGGTTTTCGGCGATGTAACGCAGGATTTCGTCGCGCGAAGGCCGGTAATCGTCCTTGACCTTGGCCCTGGTGTCGGCGGTGCGCGGGTCGCCGTGGCTTCTTCCGGTGATCCTGCGCGCCACGCCGTCCTACCCTTTTTTCTTCGCGGCCGGCTTCTTGGCCGCTGTTTTCTTGGCCGCCGGGGCCTTGGCCGCTGCCGCCGCTGTCTTGCGGGCCGGTTTCCTGCCGCCGCCGCCCTTGGCTTCCTTTTCGGCAATCAGCGCCAGCGCATCTTCCATGGTCACCAATTGCGGATCCTTGCCCTTGGGCAGTGTGGCATTGACCTTGCCAAAATTCACGTAAGGTCCGTACTTGCCGTCTCGCACGACGATCTTGCCGCCTCCGTCCGGATGGTCACCGAGCTCCTTCAGCGCTGCCGGAGTACCACCGTTGCGGCCGCCCTTGGCCTTCGACTGCTTCTCGGCAATCACGGTGACGGCCCGGTTGAGGCCGATCGAGAACACATCCTCGATGCTATCGAGATTGGCGTAAGTGCCATCATGCAGCACGAAGGGACCGTAACGGCCGAGCCCGGCCGAGATCATCTTGCCGCTCTCGGGATGCTTCCCCACGTCGCGTGGCAGCGACAACAATGCCAGCGCCTTCTCATGATCGATGGAGTCCGGCGTCCAGCCCTTGGGCAGGCTGGAACGCTTGGCGTCCTTGCCCTCGCCGCGCTGGATATAGGGGCCGAAGCGGCCAGAGCGCAGCGTGATTTCCTCCGCAGTGTAGGGGTCCTTGCCGAGCAGCCTGGTGCCGTCCTCGCCGCCGCCATTCTCGCCATTCGGGTTGGCGGCGTCGCCGAGCTGGCGGGTGAAGGAGCATTCGGGATAGTTGGAGCAGCCGACGAAGGCGCCGAATTTGCCGAGCTTCAGCGACAGATTGCCGGTGCCGCATTTCGGGCAGATGCGCGGGTTCGAACCGTCTTCCCGTGCGGGGAACACCAGCGGTGCCAGTTCCTCGTTCAGCGCATCCAGCACGTCGGTGACGCGCAGTTCCTTGATGTCGGCGACGGCACCGGAAAAATCCTTCCAGAAATCGCGCAGCACGTCCTTCCAGGCGAGCTTGCCGTCCGAAATCTCGTCGAGCTTTTCCTCCAGTGATGCGGTGAAGTCGTACTCGACGTAGCGCTCGAAGAAGCTTTCGAGGAACGCCGAGAGCAGGCGGCCCTTGGCCTGCGGCACCAGCCGGCGCTTGTCGATGGCGACATAGTCGCGGTCCTCGAGCGTCTTCAGAATCGCCGTATAGGTCGACGGCCGGCCGATGCCGAGTTCCTCCAGCTTCTTGATCAGCGAGGCCTCGGAGTAGCGCGGCGGTGGCTCTGTCGTGTGCTGGGTGGCGTTGATCGCCTGACGGGTGAGCTGCTCGCCGGCACGGATCTCCGGCAGACGGCGGTTTTCCTCGTCTTCGGCGTCGTCGTCCTTCTGGTCGGTATAAGCGGCGATGAAGCCGTCGAAGCGGACGACCGAACCCACGGCGCGAAGCTCGGCGGTGCGGGCGCCGTTTACGGCTTCGATCTCGACAGTCGTGCGCTCTATTTCGGCCGGCTGCATCTGGCTGGCGATGGCGCGCTTCCAGATCAGTTCATAGAGCCGCGCCTGGTCGGCATCGAGATATTGCCTGACCGATGCGGGGGTGCGCATGAAATCGGTCGGTCGGATCGCCTCGTGCGCTTCCTGGGCGTTTTTGGCCTTGGCCGTGTAAAAACGCGGCTTTTCCGGCAGGTACTTTGGGCCGAACTCCTTGGCGATCGCGTCACGCGCGGCTGAAATCGCCTCAGGCGCCATCTGCACGCCGTCGGTTCGCATATAGGTGATCAGGCCGGCGGTTTCGCCACCGATGTCCATGCCCTCATAAAGCCGCTGCGCCACCTGCATGGTGCGGGTGGCCGAGAAACCGAGGCCCGACGAGGCGGCCTGCTGCAGCGTCGAGGTTGTGAACGGCGGGCCGGGGTTGCGCTTGGTCGGCTTGGCTTCGACGGACAGCGCCTTGAAGGCAGCACCTTCGAGCATCGCCTTGATGTCGTCGGCCTGCGCCTTGTTGGAAATGTCGAGTTTTTGGAGTTTCTTGCGTTCGAAGGCGGTCAGCCGCGCTTCGAAAGTCTCGTTGCGCGGCGTGCCGAGGATGGCCGCGATCTGCCAGTATTCCTCGCGGATGAATCGCTCGATCTCGGATTCGCGGTCGCAGACCAGGCGCAATGCCACCGATTGGACGCGGCCGGCCGAACGGGCACCCGGCAATTTGCGCCACAGCACCGGCGACAGCGTGAAGCCGACGAGATAGTCCAGCGCCCGGCGGGCGAGATAGGCGTCGACCAGCGGCGCATCGATCTGGCGTGGATTGGCCATCGCCTCCAGCACCGACGATTTGGTGATGGCGTTGAAGACGACGCGGCTGACCGGCTTGTCCTTCAGCGCTCGCTTCTGCTTCAGCACTTCCAGCACATGCCAGGAAATGGCCTCACCTTCGCGATCCGGGTCGGTGGCGAGGATCAGGCCATCGGCATCCTTGACCGCCTTGGCGATGTCGGCGAGCCGCTTGCCAGATGCGGTATCGACCGCCCAGGACATGGCGAAATCTTCATCCGGACGCACCGAGCCGTCCTTGGCCGGCAAATCGCGGACATGGCCGAACGAGGCGAGGACTTTGTAGTTCCTGCCGAGATATTTGTTGATTGTCTTCGCCTTGGCCGGCGATTCGACGACGACGACGTCCATGAGGTCTCTTATCTGCTGTGATGCGCCAGAAGAATTCCGCTGCGCGCGACGAAATCTCGTTTCTGTTTGTCGCTCACATGGCCGCGCTTTTGCATCCGGTCAAGGGGAGGCGTCTAAATTGCCGGACTGTCCGCAGCGAATACACTCATAGAGTGTATGGAGAAAATAACAGAATTTCGGTCAGGGGAGGTGATGGCCGCAAGCCGGCGAAAATGACCGGATGCTCTTCCGACGAGTCGAGAAAAATCGCCTGGCGTGCCGCCCCTCTACCACATGTGCCGGTGCACGAAAGGAAGCTGGCCGCCGCTGCATGGAGGGGGCGGCGACCAACCTCTGTCCCGCCGACACGCGGGAACGGGTGTTGAGGCTCAGTCGGCCTTGACGACGTGCCAGACGTCGGCGACACCGTCACCGCTCATGTCACCGGCCTTCTTGTCCTTGACGAAGGTGTAGACCGGCTTGCCGTCATAGGCCCACATCTTGGTGCCGTCGGTGCGGTCGATAACAGTCCATCCGTCGCTGGCCTTGGCTCCGGCTTCGGCCTTCAGCGGCGGCCAGTTGGCGGCGCATTTGTCGTAGCAGTTGCTCTTGCCTTTCCCGTCCTTGTCATAGGTGTAGAGCGTCATGCCCATCGCGTTGGTGTATATCTTGGTGCCACCGGCCTCCGCTTCCTTCCACGCCTCGGCGGCGAAGGATGCTACGGTGCTGAGCAGTAGCGCGGCCAGCCCTGCGGTCATCGTTTTCATGGAAATCTCCCTGGCTGATATCTGGAGACTCGCGGAAAATCGCGGCCTCGTTATGTCAACGCCCTGCGCGGCTGCTTTCTTCCCCGCCCGCGATGACTTGCCACAGCATGGTGGTTGGCCACAGCATGGTGATTGGCCACAGGATGGTGATTGGCGAACAAACCCGTGTGCCGCTATATCGTCGCCAGAACAGTCGGAGCTTTTGGAATGGCATTGGACATCGGCTATGTCAGCGCGGTCGGGGCGGGCGCCATCTCGTTCCTGTCGCCTTGCGTGCTGCCGTTGGTGCCGCCCTATCTCTGCTACATGGCCGGCGTTTCGGTCGAGGATTTCCGCGGCAATGCCGGTGTGACGGCAAGGGAAGGCGCGCGCGGCGCGCTGCTCTACTCCTCGATCGCCTTCGTGCTCGGTTTCTCGACCGTGTTCGTGGCGCTCGGCGCGGGCGCCTCGACCATCGGCCGGCTGCTGCGCGTCTGGCAGGAGCCGCTTGCGATGGGCGCCGGTGTGCTGATTATCCTGATGGGCCTGAATTTCCTGGGCATCCTGCGCATCCCGCTCCTGTCGCGCGAGGCGCGCTTCCAGTCGCAGGGCAAGCCGGCCAGTGCCGTCGCCGCCTATGTAATGGGTCTGGCCTTCGCCTTCGGCTGGACGCCGTGCATCGGTCCGGTATTGGGGCCGATCCTGACGCTGGCCGGCGGCCGCGAAACGGTGGGCGAAGGCGCGCTGCTGCTCGCCGCCTATTCGCTGGGGCTCGGCATACCGTTCCTGATCGCGGCGCTATTTTCTGGGGCTTTCATGCGCTTCCTCGGCAAATTCCGTGTCCATCTCGGCCGTGTCGAGAAAGCAATCGGCGCGCTGCTGGTCGTCGCCGGGGTGTTCTTTCTCACCGGCGGCGTGCAGACGGTGTCCTACTGGCTGCTGGAGAATTTCCCGGTGCTGGGGCGGCTTGGATAGCCCACCGCCGATGGACCCACTGATTAAAAGTCAGTTGCTCCACCATCTCACCTGAATTTAACCGCATTGGTGCAGCATGGCGCCGCTGCTATCCTGTCTTGATTCCCAACGCATTTCATATGGTTGTCCGTCCATGAGCCAGAGATCCTGCCTGTCCGTCATTCTCGCCGCCGGCGAAGGCACGCGCATGAAGAGCGCGCTGCCGAAGGTGCTGCACCCGATCGCAGGACTGCCGATGGTGGCTCACGTGGTGAAGGCGGCCGAAGCCGCCGGCGCCAGCAGCGAAGCGATCGTCATCGGGCATCGCGCGGAAGAGATGCGCAAGGTGGTGACGAAATTCTCACCGAAGGCGGAGACCTTCGTGCAGGAGGAGCGCCTGGGTACGGCACATGCCGTTCTTGCCGCACGTGAAGCGATATCGAGGGGTCATGACGACATTCTGGTCATGTTCGGCGACACGCCGCTTATCGATGCGGAAGCGCTGACGCTGGCGCGGCTGAAACTCGCCGAAGGCGCGGCCGTCGTGGTGATCGGCTTCCGTCCGCCCGTTCCAAACGGCTATGGCAGGCTGGTCGAAAAAGGCGGCAAGCTGATCGCCATCCGCGAGGAAAAGGACTGCTCCGAGGCGGAGAAGAAGATCACCTTCTGCAATGCCGGCATGATGGCGATTGCAGGCAAGCATGCGCTGAAACTGCTCGATGCGGTCGGCAATCAAAATGCCAAGGGCGAATATTACCTCACCGACATCGTCGAGATCGCCGGCGCGCAAGGTCTCGATGTGGTCGCCACCGAAGCCAGCTTCGAGAATGCGCTCGGCATCAACAACCGTGCCGAACTGGCGCAGGCCGAAGGTATCTGGCAGCAGCGCCGGCGGGAGCAAGCCATGCTGTCGGGCGTGACCTTGGTCGCGCCGGAAACGGTGTATTTCTCGTACGACACCGAGATCGGCGCCGACACGATCGTCGAACCCAATGTCTGGTTCGGCCCGGGCGTGAAAATCGCCGGCGGCGCCAAGATCCACGCCTTCAGCCACATCGAAGGCGCCAGCATTGCGTCCAATTGCGATGTCGGGCCGTTCGCACGGCTGCGGCCGGGTGCCGATCTCAGGCAGAAGGCCAAGGTCGGCAATTTCTGCGAGGTCAAGCAGGCCATCATCGAGGAAGGCGCCAAGGTCAACCATCTGACCTATATCGGCGATGCCCGGGTGGGTGCGGCGGCCAATATCGGCGCCGGCACCATCACCTGCAACTATGATGGTTATTCGAAATTCTTCACAGACATCGGCGAGGGCACCTTCATCGGCTCGAACTCGTCGCTGGTGGCGCCCGTTACGATCGGCAAGGGCGGCTATATCGCCTCGGGCAGCGTCATCACCGAAAATGTGCCGGACGATGCGCTTGCCTTCGGACGGGCTCGCCAGAAGACGATCCCCGGCAAGGGCAAGGAATTGCGCGAACGCTTTGCTTCGGCAGCGGCCGCGAAGAAGAAGGCTGCGGAATAGGCAATGCTTTTACGCAAGCCATAAATAGATAATTCGCCCAAGCGCGCCGAGAAGCAGCACGAAGGCCGTCAGTGACTGGATGAAGAATCCAGGATACCGTTTCAACGGCGCGGAAAGGTATCCGACGAAATAGGCGATGCGTCCGATCAGCCAGACGAGCCCGAGACCGGCGGCCCAGGCAGGGCTCCAGTAGATGGCGAACAGCCACATGGCCGGGAGGAAGATCGGCAGCCATTCGATCGTGTTGCAGTGCGCCCGGATCGCCCGTTCGAGCCGCGGGTCGCCCGTCATGGCCGGGGCGAGTATTCCGGTCGTGGAATGGGTGCGGGCGACCGTCAGGGCCATACCGAATATCATGAGGCCGCAAAGCAGGGTGACCGCTGCCACCGGGTAATAGCGTTCCATCGTGCATCCTCCTTGCGGACGAATTCTATACGGAGCATGGCCGGTCGCCAGCAATATCGCGCAAAACGATGCTGGCCGCAGGAACATCGCGAAAACCTGAACAATAGCGGTAACCAGCTTGCAAGAGCGGTCTGTCATGGTGCATGCGTGCAGAAGCGTTCCGTTACACGGGGCGAAATGCAATGTGATTTTCGCGGCAGGCCGGCCATCCCTAAATAGCGCTGGTTTTCCACGGGCAATCGGGGACTGTCTGCATGTGCGGTATCGTTGGGATCGTCGGCCACTCGCAGGTTGCGCCACTCATCGTCGATGCGCTGAAGCGTCTGGAGT